>JAJRYY010000231.1 GCA_024275565.1 Planctomycetota bacterium | reverse complement strand
TGTGTACTTGTGCGTGCCGCTGGCGGCTTGTCCGTCTGTGTCCGTGTCGCGATATCCATCTCCGGACTGAGCGTGTTACCCATGTCGAACGATCTACAACATGCAACCATCGTGGGAACTGGCGCGATGGGTACGCTTTGTGCCCTGCTGCTCGCCGGTCGTGGGACACGCGTATCCATGCTTGGGCGCTCTGCCGATCGCATTGCGACCATCGAATCCGAGCGTGAGAACCGTACTTACCTCCCAGGCCACACCCTGCCAGAGTCTATATCGCTGACCACCGACCCTGATGTCGCCTTCAACGCTTCTGAGCTGATCATATCAGCCATCCCCTGCCAGCATCTCCGCGAGGTCTGGACGAAGCTTGCGAAACAGGCGACGCCTGACGTCCCGATCGTCAGCGTGACCAAGGGCATCGAGATCGACTCGCTGCTCCGCCCCACCGAGATCATTCAGGACTGCTTCACATCGCAATCTGTATCAAGCTCCCCTGCCCGCCTGGCTGCCCTTTCCGGACCGAGTCTGGCCGACGAAATCGCCGAAGGACTGCCGGCGGTGGTGGTCCTTGGCTGCGAGGATGAGGCGGTTGCATCGAGCGTTCAGCGAAATCTCTCATCCAGCACGTTCCGAATTTACACCAACCGTGACATCCTCGGCGTCGAGCTTGGGGGCGCGGTGAAAAACGTTATCGGCATCGCAGCCGGGATCGCGGACGGACTCAAGATGGGGAGCAACGCCAAGGCGAGTCTGCTCACGCGCGGGCTGGTTGAAATCACGCGTCTCGGGGTGGCGATGGGGGCGAATCCTGATACGTTTCGGGGATTGGCTGGTATCGGCGACCTCATTGCGACGTGCAATTCAACGCTGAGTCGAAACCACACAGCTGGCGAGAAGATAGGAAGGGGGATACCCCTTCAGAAGGTGATCGAAACGTCGCACGGCGTGATCGAGGGGATCGCCACGACGCGGAGCATCATCCAGCTTGCGTCGCGTCAGAACGTCGAGATGCCGATCACGCTCGGCATCCACCAGGTTCTGTTCGAGAACCTCCCCCCTAAAGAAGCCATCGAATCCCTGATGCTCCGCCAGTTAAAATCCGAGCTGTAGGACGCATTTCACGACTGGTCGCCAATAACGGCCTCAATTGAGTGCGATTATCGGTCTTTTATTCTTGACTTGCGTCCTGGCGTTTTGGATGATGGCTTTAGCTTCCGTCATTTACTGGACTGCTTCGCAAACTCAAAAACTGGAGGAAATCGGCATGTTCAAGTTGCAATTCCGTAGTTCCGCGCTGATCGTTTCAATTCTTGCTGTACTATCGGGCTCTTCGTCTGCAACCCACATCAGCCCTGCGCCGCTTGTTCCCGGTGCTCCACGGGGGTGGGAGCGTGGTGTTGACACCGGAACGTGGACGAGCATGAACATGGTCAATGGGAACCTTCTGACGACGATTCCGATCGTATCCTGGGAAGGCGTCGGACCCGACTTATCGTTCAGCCTTTTCCATAACAGTGCCGACGGCAAGTGGCGAACCTCGTACAGTCGGAGACTGAAAGAGGTTGTGGCGGGTCAGCAGATGATGCTTGTGCTCGATGATGGCCGGGAGGTTGGATTTACGTTTGATGCGCAATCCGGCGATTGGGTACCCGATCCGGGGTACTTTATGGTTCTGAGCTTCGATGCAGCGGGTGGTTTTTGGAGCATCACTACCAAGGATCAAACGGTTTGGGAATTTGATTCTCTCATGAGGTTAAGCGTGATCCGCGATTCGGGCGGTCATGAGATGAGCGTGCAATATGATGGAGCAATGTGCATTTTCGTTACCGACGCGACCGGTCTCCGCTATGTGGGCTGGGAACGATTGGTGGGTTGCAACGCCAAAGGTGTAAATGCACACATCCGCGTGTACGATCACACTGGTCGCAAGTGGACCTGCGAGTTTGAGGTGGACGGGACACTCCCCAGGATCGTTGATCCGCTTGGGTATCGGATCGATTTTTTGTACGATCAGGACGACCGGATCACCCAGATCAAAGATAAGGAGAACCACAGTACAGTTTACGCTTACAACGTGGATGGACGACTGTCGCAGGTGGACGATCCCTATTTGTCGGGCGACGGCCTACAGTACACGCAGTTTTTTGCGTATTTCGCGTTCAACTCCAAAATTTCGTTCACGCAGCACATCGATCGGCGTGGTTCGATTCGTCGGTATTTTTATGACGCCTTGAATGGCTATTTCCTGTTCCGGATTGCGGACATGGAAAAAGTCGTCAATTTTGATTTCGACGACGACATGAACCTTGTGGATTACTGGGACGGGTTGCGGAATAACTGGCATAACACGTTCGATGATCGTGGGAATGTGCTTTCGACGACTGATCCGCTAAATCAAGTGGAGAGCTGGATTTACGACAGTTTCAACAACGTTACCGACTATACCGACGCCGATGGGATTGTTACGTCGTTCGAATATTATGACGGTCCAAACGATGATCCGACGGCATTGAAGCGAGTTGTTCTGCCGGCGATTCTGGGCGAAACTGACGAAATCAACCTTTCTTACGCCCCAAGCACATGGCAACTCACGGAGGTCATCGACGCGAACGGCGTTCGTACACAATACGATTACGATACCTACGGCCAGCTTTTCCGGGAAATCGAGGGAGATTATCCTTCCGACTCCTACAGCGTTAAGACGATTCACGAATTTGATAATTTGTCGCGATACATCGGGGGTGAACGCAGCGGGATCAGCCCCGGTGCAGGCGCTGCGCAGGGGGGAGGTGGAGACTGCAGCGGTGGCGTTTCGTACGACGCGAACGACCGACTAACTCAATCGTCATGTTACGTCTGCAAGGTTCCCAGCCCGATACCCCCGAGTCCTGCAGGCAACTGTCCGACGTGCCCCAATTTCCCCACTATGGATTCATCCATGACGGCTGATTATGACAAAATGGGCCGCCCCACTTCGGTGAACGCCAACGTCTATGACAGTACGACGGGTGAAGACTCAGACATCACGGTCACGATGTCCTACGACGAACTGGGTCGCGAGCGGACCAATGATCGGTGGTCACAGGAGCCTTACGCCTTCACTGCTCAGCCAATGTCGTCTTTCCCGGAGACTCTGGATTATACGCCGAACTGGTATACGGGTGTCACGATTCGTCAGCAAAACCATAACCGCCTCACTACCACCACGGACCGGCTTGGTCGGGTTGAGACTGTTACTATGGAGGTTACTTTTCCTGAGCCTGCGGTGACTACGTTTACTGCGATTTATCAGTACGAGTGTTTTCGAGACCTTGTTGAGCGGGTTGTTTATGGCAATGGGAGTATGACGGAGTATTTGTATGATGCTAATGAGCGGGCTACGCAGATTCGACATTTTGAT
>JAJRYY010000230.1 GCA_024275565.1 Planctomycetota bacterium | reverse complement strand
GCCTTCGGGTGAAACTTACACAGGTGCTGCATGGCTGTCGTCAGCTCGTGCTGTGAAGTGTCGGGTTAAGTCCCTTAACGAGCGAAACCCCTATCGTTAGTTGCCAGCGGGTCATGCCGGGAACTCTAGCGAGACTGCCGGCGTCAAGCCGGAGGAAGGTGGGGATGACGTCAAGTCCTCATGGCCTTTATGCCCAGGGCGTCACACGTGCTACAATGGTCAGTACAGAGCGACGCGATACCGCGAGGTGGAGCAAATCGCACAAAGCTGGCCCCAGTTCGGATTGGAGTCTGCAATTCGACTCCATGAAGTAGGAATCGCTAGTAATCGCGTATCAGCCATGACGCGGTGAATGTGTTCCTGAGCCTTGTACACACCGCCCGTCAAGTCATGGAAGCTGGGAGCACCCGAAGTCCGTTAAGCTAACCCGCAAGGGAGGCGGCGGCCGACGGTGAGTTCGGTGACTGGGACTAAGTCGTAACAAGGTAGCCGTAGGGGAACCTGCGGCTGGATCACCTCCTTTCTAGGGGATATACCTAGACCTTTGAGTCACGAAGGCGTCCGAATGGATTCCTGAACGGCTCAATGGAAAAGTCAGCGCATTACCAGTGGATCGGTTTTCCGGTTCATGCGTGGCGAGGAAACTCGTCGCCCGACGACAACTCTGTTTTCTTTTATATGTAAAAAGCGGTGCGCCTCTTAATTGAGACGTACCGCTTTTTTTGCGCACTAATAGCAACACGCAACCAGCTCACACACGCCCAGCACACAACACACCCTCACCAGCACACAACACGCTCACCGGCAGACAGCAATTTCACCACCCGTCGATGAATCTCAGGCAGACATCAGCGAATCAGGCAGACATCAGCATCCGCTGCTCCTGGTCAGCCGACAGGATAAATTCCAGGCCCAGTTCGTAAGCACCCAGCATCCCCTTACGAGATCGGACAACACTCCGTACCAATCCACCGAACGAGGGCACTGTCACCAGCACTTCGCAGCCCTCCTCCAGGCGTTCTCTGGTCGCAACGCACACCCCACTGGCACTGATATTACAGATCACCCCCTGTATCGCACGACTCATACGCCCCCCGGTCGCCTCCAACCGGACCGCCACGTCCCATTTGTACCTCGGCTTACCCTGCTGCATCATCCCCATGCTCTGTTGACCGGAATATCGTGCCGCGGACACCCACCGTTGGATCGTAAGCGCTTCCTGCTGTCCCATGTCCTGATTCATCGCATTCACTCCTTTGGTTTCAATCATCACGCAAATCCGTACATGCAAGGCCGATGCCAAGCCCTGACGCACCAAAAATCGCGATCCGATGGGCAAATGTACCCAATCCGACGAAACCTGGAGCAATTCTACCCACCCCAAAGTCCAATAATCCGAGCAGTAGAACCGATAATCGCAACCACTCCCCCATCCCCACACCATCAACGAATACCCGAAACACAGGGCGCATCAGGCATCGCTGAAACCCGTCCCCACCTCAGCGCGATAAAAACGAGCTACAGGACATACAATCCACCTATCGTTGCTCACCAGCAATCGTTTCTTACGGGATCTGGTGTTGGAACCCGCTTATGGAATCTGGCGGGAGGTTTCGATACGTTCGCGCAACACAGACCAATGGGGGACATCTGGCGCAATGGGCATTCCGCGTTCTATACACTTCATCGCAGCACGATCATCACCCCGCTCTAAGGCAGCCTCCGCAAGCAGATACCAGCCCCGGGCATCTTCCGGATTCTCACGCAGATGTTGTTCCAATAACGCGCTCGCCTGACGGGCCTTCCCAAGTCGCCCAAGACAACCCGCCGCCAGTCGCACACCGGAAGGCGTCAGCCGCCGATCCTCACCCGATTCCGACTGACTGATGTCCGAAGCATCGCCCCCACCATCGCGAACGTTCAGCCGAGCAGCACCTCGACGCTTCCAGGAAGCACCATGACCCGACTGAGCAACCCCTGTAAAAGATGCTTCACCTCCAAGGTAGGGCTGAAGGCGCTCCAATGCCTCCCGGTCACGACCTATTTTCACCAGCGCACGCGCATACGCCTCCGTCAAAACCGCAGACGTCGCCACACGCGATTCGGTCTGCTCAAAATCCCTGACAGCAAGCTCAAACTCGCCCGTAATGCACCGAACACGCCCACGAAGAATGAGCAAATCAGGATGGTGGTCAAATGACTCAACATGCTCATCCAGCATGGCGGCGGCCTCCGCAACACGTCCAGACGCTACCAGCGTCTCCACAAGCGGTTGAAAATACGCCCGGTTCGTCCCATCCCGATGCAATGCCTCCCGATACTGCTCGATCGCAGACGCCACATCCCCACGTCGCTCATCCAGAACCCCACGCAGAAACGCAAGGTCCGCCGACAGATCCCCCTGCTGCTCCGCCGCATCCAGTTCCGCCTCAGCCGAGTGCAGTTTTCCGGTTTCGAGATAACACTGACCAAGCGTCCGCCGATAGACGGCATTGTCCGGCTCGAATTGAATGGCATCACTGAGCGCAGAAATCGCCTGATTCAGATGCCCGCTGCGGATCGACTCGGTCGCCATCTGAAAGCGATACTGACCACGAAGACCAGCCCACTGCTTCTCAGCCTCCACCCGATGATCCTCAACCGACGACGTCTGACATCCGACGAGCGTCACCCCTGTGGCACTCATCCCTGCGACCAGAACCACGACCCTGAACAGGCCCATCACCATCCTCCACGCCACATGACGATTCAGGACATCCCAATATGGAACACGACCATTACTTATCCCCATCTTCATTCTCATCCTCCTGCCCCTCAGCCGGTTCGACATTGAAGTCTTCAAACTTCGGCATCGGTGGACGATTAAAATTCCTCCGAGGACGCTTCCGCTCCAGATCAATCAGGTCGTCCGCAAAGGTGCGAATGATCGACCCATCTTCCTCCCACTCACGCACCTGCTGGATTTCCTCACGAAGCTTCAACGCAGACGTGAAACGCGAATAGTTGTGGACCGACATGTCCACACTCCAGAGCGCCTTCTCAATATCGTGCGCCTCCAGCGCGTCGAGCGATTTCTGATAGTACATCTGCGCCAACCGCTCGCGACCATGCGACATCATTCCGGCCCGAAGCCCGATCCGCAACCGTTCAATATCTTCCAGATGTTTGCGACTCTGCTCAGCGTAGAAATTGTCGTCCTTCACGATATAAACCGTCAGCAGAATGATGACTTCCTCCCGATCAAGCTGGTCGTTCCGCGAGCGAAAGAGATTCCCCAGCGTCGGTATATTGCCCAGAAACGGAACCTGACTGCGAGAATCCGTCCCGACCTCTCGAAACAGACCACCAATCAGAATCGTGTGACCATCCCGGACGATGACATTGGTCGTCACCTCCGTCGTCTGCTCAAAGGGAAGCTGGGCAGCCGTCAAACCACCCACAGAATCCTTCGGATGCAGCTCAATCCGCACATAACCATCCGTCCCAATGAAAGGCCGGAACGTCAACTGTGTTCCAGTTTCGAGAAACTCAACCTTCTGAATCGCCTGTGTCTGCGTCACCGTCGTGGTGATATACCCGTCCCGGCGACCCACAATCACATTTCCAGACTGCTTGTTGAGCGCGAGTATCTTGGGGTTGGCGATCACACTGGTATCGGTAATCTGCTCCAGTGCACGAATAAACACCGCAACATGATCCTTGATGACCCCGAACGAGACGCCCCCGTTGGGAACGTTCGATGCAAAATCGGTACTCAGATTGGAATTAAAACGCTCGAATCGACTCGTCGGCAACTGACCCAGCGTAAGGTTCTGAACCCCGACCGAAGCCCCACCCAGCAGCTCCAGATCCACACCGCCCACAAGGCTGAAATCCACGCCGAGCGCGTTGTCATTGGTAAGCCTCGCACGAAGAATCGTCGCTTCAATCAGAACCTGCGTAGGCCGGGCATCGATCTGCCCGATAATCTTCGAAATCTCCTGGATGTTCCTGGGGTAGTCATACACAACTACAAAATCAGCGTTGGTATAACTGTCTCCACCGGTACCACCAGCACCACGACCACCACTACCACCACCACCGCCCAATCCACCCTCATCGGTGCTGATACCAACCTCTGCCTCAGGCGGCGTTGCGATCTTACCTTCCGGACTCAGCAGCGGCTCGACGATCGGAACAATATCCGCAGCACGCACATAATTAAGCTGAAAAAGCTGCGTACGAATCGGCGATTCCTCATTGCTCAACACGTCCATCTCGCTCAGCGTATACACATAAATGAAATTATCCCGCTCAACATAACTGCAATCGTTGGATGCAAGAATCGCCCGAAGTGCTTCGTCGAATGAGACATCGTAGAAGTCAGCCGTCACCACCCCCTGCACCGTCGGTGTCGCGATAATATTCTTCTGGCCCTGAACGCTCAACATCCGCAACACAGTCGCAAGCGGCGTATCCGCAACATGCAACTCAACCTGACCTTCAGCAAGGGAGACATTCCCCTCGACCGGGGGCAGGACCGCGCGATCACCCGCCGGATCCTGACCGCTGACCGGAAGCGCAAAAAATGCGCAAATCCAGACAGCAATCGCAGAATATCGATACACTTCAATCATCCGATTCGTCACAAGGACGGGGCGAAGCAACATGACGTTCCGATCTATCAGCAGTTGGCGCAAGCGGAATCAAAAACCCGCAGGAGACCATCAGCGCCTTTTAGCAGCTTTCTTATCGGTACCTTCGACGCGCACCTTGATCGTGTGCGACCGCAGTGTTTCATTCACTTGCGTCAGAAGTTGATTCGTCCGCCGCTGCGCATCAATCATCTGCTTCATCTGAAGACCACTGTCAGGAATCTGGGCAGCAGCTCGCGGCAACACAGAACCCTCAGAACCAATCCAGACCTTCGCGCAGGTGACGACAAGAAACGCACCGATCAGAACCCGCAATATCAAGGCGGACGTCACCGATGACCGGGACGAAACGCCAGACCCAGGTGGAACTGTAGTACCAGGTGAAACGATAGACGTAAGTGGAACTGTGGACGTAAGTGGAACTGTAGACGTAAATGGAACTGTGGACGTGGATCTGCCAGATCGCATAAGAGCCTCCCTGCTCGGATAAGTCGCTGATGATTCCTTTATTACCGCAGCCCAAAAACATCGCTGCACGACAAAAACCCCTGTAAAAGCTTACAACTGCCTGTGTTCGATCGTATCATTCGCCTTGAACACACCCGTGACAGGATCGTACACCCAGTCATACGCGTTGGATTCAACCAGATCGCCCGGTTTGGCGTCCATCGGACCCACCCGGTTCCCACCCGTAAAAGGGTTATCGGGCATTCTTTCAAGATAATCCCCCATAACAGGAGATCGCCCCCACGCCGCAGATTCCGGCGCAGCACTCAACGCCGACATCTGCTCCAGCGTGGGAAATTCCGCATCGTGGTCCGTCCAGTACCGATTGATCGCACTGCGGACATCGCTCAGCGACTGAACCACACAGCTGAGATCGGCATCGCTTGCCTTCTTACCTTCGCTGTCGGGTATTGCGACAACTGCAACAACACCCAGCATAAAAAGAACCGCCACAAACTCGACGACCACACTTCCTCTAAGGAAGGTCAGATTTCGGGTTACAGGCTGGGTTCGACGTGGAGTAGTTGGGGATTTCTTCATGACAACGCACATATCGGATGTCGCTCACCGTCCCTTAAGCAGGCAACGCCCGAATTCGTGCGAAAGCACCAAAGCTGAGAAAGTGCATACTTACCGGACGAACAACCTGCTTACCGGACGAAGCCTAGCCTGATCGGCAATATACGCGCTTCCGCAGATCACGCACCCGCAGGAACAGACACCCTCTCAGACCAGCGAAAACGGACCAGCGGAACAAACATCACGACCCCACAAAGCCCGATCCCATACACTGGTCCAACACCGGAAATCACAATCCCCTGAGTCAGAATCACACCCGCCGCAATTGAAACCGGAAGCAGGAACGTCGCACGGGTCGAACCAGCCGCAAGCGAAACGCCCGACCGCAACCCCCGACATAATATGCGGCTGATCGCGAAACCTGAACACGCGGTCCCAATGGAACCCACCACAATCGCCACCATGGACACCTCTCCAACCCTCGGCGATGCAAGCAACACCATCACAACTGCAAACAGATTCACACAGGAAGATACATGCGCAGCACGGGCATCAGCCCCGAATCCCAGAGGCCTGCGCTGGCGATGCGGCAGTCCGATAACGGCTCCAGCACCCGCAATCCACAGGATGATCCCAAATGCAGTGGGCAGGCTGATCCATGAACCTCCAAAGTCGCAAAACGCATAACCCCACAGAATCGCCGAAATCGAAATCGGAAGGGCATACCACGCACCATAGTGTGACACCCGAGGACCGCTCCGACGAGCGACTGACCGATCCGGACGCGTGTCACGAACACGGGTCGAGTGATTCACAGCCACCATCGCAGTCAGCAGCATCGGGACAGATGCAACCATCACAGCCAGACCGCCAACGTTCACGAAGCGAGTGACAGCCCCGATAAGCGTCAGTCCGGTCCCCGCGCCGAACAGAACATACGACGCAAGAGGTCGATCCTTCCGCCGCGCCAACAGACTCATATGCTGAGTACACAGGAGCGTTGCACCAATGAGCAACAGGGGAATCAGAACAACACCCGCGACGATGACGACCTGGAGTGCAAGCTGCAGCGGCGATACCCACAGAAAATGACGGTGTGCGAGGCGATAAACTGCACCCCCCAGATCGACGAACCAGGGCAACAACAGCAGCGTCAGTCCCGCAGCAAGCGCAGATGCAGCGATAATGATCCAGAGAAGCGTGCGATCTGGATCCTCTTCCGACGTATCATCACCGGCCCGGGGCGACCAAAGCCAACCAGGGCGACGCTTGCGGATATACCACGCCAGATACCGAGGCAGTCGAGCCCCCACTCCGACGCACAGCAGGCAGACCGCAATCGTGAAGGTCGCAGACACCACCAGCCCGACTGGTTCTCCAGCACCCGAAATCTCCGCAATGTCGAATTGAAGTCGAAATGCCCTTTGCAGACAAAAGATGACCCAGCCAAGCGAAATCCCGATCAAAATCGCCAGCGAACCAGGTCCGAAGGACGATTCGAGGGGTGCTTCTGAGACGCCTTTGGGTTTCCGTGTGGCGGAGAACTGGTTCTCGCTGCGAATCACACGAGAACGCTCGCGGCGTTTGACCTGTTTGGCCTGATTGGACTGCCGTCTTCCCTGAGTCCCTGACTTCCGCACGCGCATGCCTCCAAAGCAACGCGCAACATCCTAACGCATGGGGACAGTACAGCAACGCCCTACCACCCACGCAAGGGTCCGTAACAGTCCTGACAGGGATGTGAACGGAGGGCGTATGTAGCACAGACGCCCCCGGCTGTGGCCGTTCCATGTACCACCACCGCCCCCGACTGTGGTCGTTCCACCACCACCCGTCATCGCCCGTACAAGATCAGAAGTAACCATTCCCGGCACCCGGATCACGGAGCGCGAGCGGCGGGCGAAGAATTTCACTCAGGATGAGCGCTGCACGCAAATCCTCTGGCTGAAGTCCACCTTGACCAATGGACTTCAAATCGGACCTGGAAACAATCGACGCCGACACCGTTTTCTCAGGATTCACCCTGCCGGTCTTTGCAGATTCTGATGTCGACTGTGTAGAAGATGACTTCCCCGATTTCAGCTTGCCAGACCCAGACTTACCCAACCCAGACTTCACAGAACCGGGCCTACCAGGACCGGGCTTACCAGGACTACCCTTGCCCAGACCACCCTTGCCCTGCCCACTCTTGCCGGAACCGATACGCCCTGCCCTTTTTCCGGACGTGGCGAGATCGTCATCACCGGCATGCCACGCGTCGTGCATCTCCGATGGCGATGCCTGGGATTCAATCCCACGCTTCCGTGCGAAGCGTTCAGCAGCCTTGGCGATTTCAATGCGGCGACGGCGCTCGTCGGAAGCTGGTCCGCCGGAAGCTGGTACGCCGAAAGTCGGGCGTCCTCGATGGCGTACGGATGGATCAACGACCGGGGGCAGCGGTTTCGCCATCGGCTGAGGTCGAGTCGCCACCCCGCCCACACCCTGACGACCTATACCACCCTGACGACCTGAATCGCCCTGACGACCTGAATCGCCCTGACGACCTGTACCCACCTGCCCCAAAGCACCCGCCCCGGAAGCTGGTCGTGCCCGCTTCGGAGGGGCTGGTACGGCGGAATCCTCAAGCTCATCCAGATCCTCGGTTTTGTCGCCAAAACGCTCCCGAAGCTTGGCACCGAGATTGCTCAGCATCGGCAAGCCGACGAACAACAGCAGCATGATCAGCTGCTTCCATCCAACCTCGTTTTCAGCAAGCACCATCATAATCCTGTCTGCCATATCCTGCCCGGCATACCTGTCCGGCTTATCCTGCCCGACTTATCCTGCCCGGTATACCTGTCGGTCTTATCCTGTCCGGACGCCATCATCCCGCGTTAAACATCACTCTTCTTGCTATCGTCATCACCACCGATCGACTTACGCATCGAGGTGTCTGCCTTGATATTGCCCAGACGGTAGTAATCCATGATACCGAGGTTCCCATTTCGAAACGCCTCTGCGATCGCGAGCGGAACCTCAGCCTCAGCCGCAACGACCTTCGCTTTATTTTCTTCCACGCGGGCACGCATCTCAGCCTCCTGCGCTCTCGCCATCGCTGCACGCTTCTCCGCCTCTGCCTGGAAGCGACGCTTGTCCGCCTCAGCCTGCTCAGCCTGCAACATCGCACCCACGTTGGCTTCACGTTCGACACCCGCCACACTCACATCGGCAATATCCACGGAAAGAATCTCAAACGCAGTCCCAGAATCAAGCCCGGAAGCCAGCGCTCGTTTGGCGATATGGTCCGGGTTTTCGAGGACGTCTTTGTATGAATCAGCCGACCCGATCGCACTGACGACCGCCTGTCCGACGCGAGCGACGACCGTCTCCTCGGTCGCACCACCAATAAGCTGCGCAATATTGGTACGCACCGTCACGCGTCCCTTGGCGAGCAGCCGTACACCATCCTTGGCCACCGCATCGAGCTTGTCATTGCCGGTGCGAGGATCGATCCCGGGGCAGTCAATCACCTTGGGATTCACGGAGGTATTGACCGCATCGAGGATGTCACGACCCGCCAGATCGATCGCACACGCCTTCCGCCAGTCCAGATCGATGGCAGCGCGATTCGCCCGGATCATCGCACCGCAAACCGCCAGCACACGTCCACCGGCAAGGTAATGACTCTCCAGATCCGTTGTGTCGATATCGTGAACCCCTGCTTTAACGAGCTGGATCTTCGACGTGACGATCGTCGAAAGATGCACTTTCCGAAGACGCATCCCGACCAGATCCGTGAACCGGACACTCGCGTTGCTCATGTAAGCCTGCAACCAGAGACCGATAAACTGAAAAAGTACGAGGAACAAAATCAGGGCACCGAGACCGAGTACAACGCCAAGCACCCACCAATACCCTGTCTGTTGTGCAACCATGCGCTGTGTTTCAACCATCAGTTGTGTTTCGGCGATCATAATTGTCTGCTCTTTTCTATGAATGCGGTCATATTGCGGCGGTCATTACGCCACTATGCCTGTCGTTTGTTCTTTATATCCTTGCTCGTGACAACCGAAACTTCGAGGTTGTTTCCACGGATCCCGACAGCCAACACCTGGGTATCCGCGTCGATCAGCCCGCTTTCGCTGACACATTCGTAGCGGTTTCCGTCGAATTCGCAAATTCCGATCGGCCGCAGGGGCGACATCGCCCGCCCGTGGTGCCCAACGATGGGTTCCAGATGCTCCACGCTGTTCCCGAAATCACGGTCCGTATACACAGGGTTCGGGGGTGCGATAAGCCTGCCGATTCGCGTGTGAGGCCAGGCCTTGATCGCGAGGATGGCAAAGGTCGGCAGCGCGATTGCGGAACTGATAATCGCGATCGCACCGGCTGTTTCGCCGTAGGCGAAGGTCTTCACAATGGCGGTGATCAGAAAACCCAGCCCGAAGATGCAGAGAATTCCGTGCGACGGGATGAAAATCTCGGCGACGAGGATGAGGACGGCTGCGAGATATAAGAGGACGAGCGTCATCATTGCTTTAACACCAGAAAATTGGCGGTCCACTTCCTCATGGTTTCACCCTACCCCGTCTTCACCGGTCGCACAACGACCCGGTTTCCCCGCCGCTCGACGACCTCGACTTCGATACCCTGATCCACCATGCGTCCCTCGGTCACCACATCCACGAGGATCGCACCGAACCGCACCTTGCCCGAAGGCCGAAGCATCGTCGTTGATCTTCCCATATCGCCCACGCGGGCCAGCCCGTGGTAGGGGTCATCGATTTTCACGTCCGCGGGCGTGGGATTCTCCGGGACAATGGTGTTCAGGTAGGGGATATAGGGTAGATATTTGCTGAAGAGGTACATGCAGACCACGGAGAGTCCCATGGAAAGGCCCATCGTCTGAATGCCGCCCTTGAGTCCGTCGATGCTGGGTGCGAGGGTTGGCCAATAGATCGGGGACTCGCCGGGCATGTCCGGCATGAAGGTTGCGAGGAGACCGATGACGAGCAGAAGGAGTCCGGAGATTCCTGCGACGCCGAAACCGGGGATGACGAAGACCTCCATCGCGATCAGGGCGATTCCGAGCAAAATGAGGGTGATCTCCCAGATGTTGGCGAGGCCTGTGAGGAATGGCGCTCCGAGGAAGATGCTTAAGGCGATCAACGCGACCATGCCGGGGACACCAACGCCGGGCGTGTTGAATTCGACATAAGCACCGAGCAGGATGATGACCATGAGGAATCCGCGAACGCCCATCGATGTCATCCAGCGGGTGAAGATTTCGAGGTTCGAGAATTCGATGCGTTCGAGATCGCCGACGAGATTGTACCGGGTGCGCAATTCCTGCTCGTTTCTGACGACTTCCTTTGAAAATCCGAACGCCTGAGCCTCGCCCTGAGACATGGTCAACAGCTCGTGCGTATCGACGATTGGCTGATCGACCGGTGTTCCCGGACCTGCGAGGGGATCGTCATACGTTGTCACGAGTTTCCACTCCGGCGTGGAATCGCCCAGGGATGGGATATCCATTCCGAGTACTCTGCGTCCCTTGCCAACGTCGTCGATCAGTTTTCGCTTTTCGTCGACCTCGACGAAGCGACGCTTGCCGGTGGTGGTGTTTTCGATCCAGTAGACCTCACGCTCCTTGATGACCATCGCTTCGCAGAGGAGGCGGTCGTATCCGTTGCGGGTGGCGGAATCTCGAAACTGGGCGAGAACGGGACTCTCAGCCTTCGCCCGCAGTCCTTCGGGGACCTCCTGCGCTCCCGTGGGACCGCCGAGGATGACGCCGCAGTCGCCGATGTGGGAGGCAGACGACATGACGATCTCATCGCAGGCGACGGAGATCATGGAACCGGCTGAATAGGCGACGTCGTGGACCCATGCGACGGTCTTCACCTCGGAGAGGTTCTTGATGTAATTGCAGATGTCCAGAGCACTTGTGACGTATCCGCCGGGGGTGTCGATCTCGAATATGATGACCCCTGCGCCGTCGTCGATGGCGGATTTGACGCGACGCTTGATGCTGTCTGTGGTGACGTCTGTGATTTCGTCGGAAATTGTAATGATGACGCCTCGGCCTGCAGCGGTGGTTGCATCATCGCCGGTTGTTTCAGTGTCGGTTGCTACGGCGTCGGTTGCTACGGCGTCGGTTGTTTCAGTGCCGGTTGCTACGGTTGTGTCAGAGGTTTTGGATTGCGGTTCGGTCGCCTCGAAGGTGGGCGCGGTGTCTGATGGTTGATCTTCGCTGGCTGTCGCGACCGGGATGATGAGTCCGGCGGCTGCGCATGCCCAGATGGTGAGTCGGAAGATCGCGCTCAATCGAAAATGTTCGCTGTGCATGGTATTATCGCCTATCCGTTCTTCCTGCCGCCAGAGTCCGCAATTCGTTTCGATGGGGCGCGACACTTATTCGTCGGCTTGATGGTATTCTATTTCTCAGGAAATACGCGGGCAAGTTGAAAACGAGGTCGGAATTGTAATGGGGGTGGTGGAACTCGCGGCTGGCAACAGCCTGCCCTACCGATGCTGGTTGATGCATGTTCGCTGGTTGATGCATGTTCGCTGGTTGATGCATGTCTGCTGGTCGCTCTCTCATCGTCTCCCGCCCTTTCATCATCGGCTCCCCCACCTCTGAAGAGGTGGGCCACCAGCCTGTGAGGAGGTTGGCTACCCGCCTACCTCGTCCTGTCTACAGTATACACCACGGGCGTCACAAAATCCACCGAAAAATCGATAATTTTTAGGATTTTGTATGGCCACTCGCCTGATGGCGTTTTTTGGTGGATGGCCTGCGATTTTGTCGTTTGTTGTGTGGATATCGGGGTATTTTCAGTGTGGTTTCAATGTGTTTTCAGCGTGGTTTCAGGGTGGGTTCAGCGTGGTTTCCAGGTTGTCGGTAATTGTGGGTTGTTGCGAAAGGGGTTGTACAGGGGATCTCCGACGAGCGTGATTTGCCAGGAAACGTAAGGAGATGTCATCGCGAAGACCTCTGCCAGGGTGTAGCGACCGGTCATGAGGAGGCCGAAAAACGCGGTTGGTTTTGGGAATGACTGCAGGTAGGGTTCGCTGGTGGGTCCGAGGGTTGCGGTCACGCCATCTGACAGCAGGCTTTTGCACCAGTATTTTTTTGTCGGATCGTGCAGGCTTACCATCTCGAAGCTGGCGAGGTGGAATGCAACGGCGCCGCGGACAAAGTCGAAAGCGTCCACATAGTTTGCCAGGCTGTACCATCCGCAGTAGAGGGCTGCGTTGGGGCAGGATTCGGGTTTGAAAACTTCGGGTGCTGTGTCGAGGACCGATGGCAAGGTCGTCTGTGTCCGGACGAGTTTCGCGAGGTCGCGGAGGTCGTTGTCGTACTCTGCGTAGCCTTCGTCGTCTGAGATTCCCCGGGCGTCGATGTAGACCACGCCTCGGAGCCCGGTTTTTTCGACGGCGACGGCGTCGTCGATCATTCGTCGGACGATTATGGGGTGGGGTCCGTCCAGCCTTGCGACCATGAACAGTCGCTCGCGCTGGGAGAGTTTCGCGGGTCGCCATCCGGTGAGTCCGTATTTCGGTTGCATTGCCAATGTCAGCTCGCTGTCAAATGCGGACGCGGACTGATGGCCACGGAGGAGGCGTATGCGGTTGGCCAATGCGTTTGCGACGCCGAACCATCCTCGTGTTTCTTTCAGTATTTGAAGGCCGCGATCGAAGTCGTCCGTTGAAGCGTCTGTGGAAAATAATTTTACGAATTCCTTTTCCTGCCTGGCGACTTTTCGCTCGAGTTTTTTGAGGCGATTGGCTGTCTGCTCGTCTGATTCATGCTCTAGCTGTTTTCGAAGCCGAATGATCGCGCCTGCCAATCCTTCCATCTGGACGACCTGGGTGATGATTTTTCGTTTATCGACCTTGCTGGGAACGGAAGCATCGGCGAGGCGATCGATCTGGATTTCTGTTAGCGCTTGCGTGTATTGCTTGTGCAATGCCTTAAAGGTTGCTGCCTCTGTGAGCGATTTCCCTGGTTCTGGTCTGGGTGACTCGGGTTTGCGTGACTTTGGCCTGGGTGACTTTGGCCTGTGTGACTTTGGTCCGGGTGGATCCGTATTGCCGGGTGCTGCATCTTTCGCGTTGTTGTGCGCGATGTTTTCGAGTGCTGTGATGATGGATCGGATCGTTTTTTCCGTTTTGATGAGGCGTTGGTATAAGGTTTCTGCGCGTTGAGCATCTTTCGCGTCGGGGTTCGCTTTGCTGATGCGCAGCGGGATGTCGTAGCATGTTACCAGGCATCGGATTCGACTTCCCCATGTGTTGTTTTTAATCGCTTTGCGGATGGCTGGAAGGACCCGGTTTTCGTAGGTATCGCGTCTCAGTTCGTCTGCGATGGGCAGTGCTATTCCGATTGCCTGGTCGGGGGGTATGCGTCGGATGGCTGCGTAGTATGTTGCGATATCGAGAGAGGGTGGGCTGTTTGTGTTGTAGATGATGAGGCATTCTTCGGGTTGCAGTTCTGCCTTTATGGCTGATGGGTGCGTCAGGACCATCGCGAGTATGAGGGATATCGAAGCACTGCAAGCCTGCCTTGTTTTGACCGCTCGCATTAGAATGTCCGCTTTGAATCGAGTAGTATGCAGACGGGTCCGTCGTTTACGCTTTTTACTGCCATATCAGCTCCAAAGCTCCCTGTGGCCACGTTCAACCCGGTTTCTGCGATCATCTCGCACACGCGTTCGTATAGCGGTTCAGCCATGTCTCCGTTTGCTGCCGCGTCGAATGAGGGGCGTCTTCCGCGTCGAGCGTCGCCCGCTGTGGTGAACGCGCTGACCACCAACACGGCCCCTCCCGATTCTGAGACGTCCTTGTTCATCGGCTTTGTATGGTCTGGGAAAATACGGAGATGTCGAATTTTGTTTACGATGTATTTTGCGTCATCTTCTGAATCTGTGGTCTCGACGCCGAGATAGATGAGCAACCCCTGCTCCACCGATCCGATCGTTTCTCCATCGACGACGACGGATGCTTCCACCACGCGCTGGACCACCGCTCGCATCGTCAGGGTCTCTCGATCGGTTTGTTTTCGTGCATGTCGACATAACGTAGCATGTTGCGTGCGTGAGAGGCGATCAACTGGCGTAGTGGTTCCGGTTCACAGACGATCGCCTGATCTCCGTATCCGAGGATCCACCATGCGATTTCGTCGATGCCATCGACATCGACCTCGAAGACAAGCGTACCATCCGAACGTCTGCGGGTTCTCTGCGTTGGATGCCATGCGACCTCCTCGACATTGCCAGCCACTTTTGCGCTGAAGGTGATTTCGACGTGGTAGCGTGTGTCGCCCCGGATGAGATTCCACGCATTTCCGAAATAGGTTTCGACGGTGAACGTGTGATCCGGGGTAAAATGGGCGTCTGTCTCATGAAGGGCGATGATACGCTCCAGCTTGAAGGTTCTCAATTCGCCGTGCATTTCCGAGTGACCTATCACATACCAGCCACGTCCACGAAACAGCGCCCTGTATGGTCTCAGCGTGGTCTGGATTTCCGATTTTTCGTGGTAGGATTCGTATGCTATTCGGAGTTTCCGCTGATTTGCGATGGCCTGTTGGATCCTGTAGAGGATGTCTGATACTGAATCGACATCGGAGACCTGGGGCCAATCGAATTCGACCCCCTGCAACATTTCTCCGCAATGCTTCACGACGTCTTCGGGGAGTGCTGATTCGATTTTCAAGCCTGCAGAGACGATCGAACCGACCATGGGCAGTACGCGTGCATCGGCCATCTTCCGGGTCATGAGCATGACAGCCAGGCCCTCTTCCAAGGTGAGATTCATGGGCTTGAGGTAGTATGACTGTTCGATGTTGTAGGTTTCGGTGTCGTCGTCGAAGGCGATCTGAATGCCTGCGTCCTTGAGCACACTTACATCTCTAAAAATGGTTCGGCGACTGACGCCGACCTCCTCCGCCAGCTTGTTGACGTTGCATCGTCGCCCTGCCTGCAACATTTGAACGATGCGTAAGAGTCGTTGTGTTCGTGTCATTTTTAACATGGCGTTACCATCTTAAATTCAGCAGCAGAGGTTGTCACCCCTGAGCACCGTGTATGACGCTTGATGTCATAGGCAGTACGCGCAGGACGATGAAGGCGATCATGGAGATGGTGACGAGGATTGCGAGCGCCCCGAAGCTGGATCGCTCTGTTCTGCGGCGATTTCGGATGAGGATGAGGATGAGGAAGAGATGGGCGGCGACTGCGGCTGTGAATCGTCCGAGTGAGGCGTCCGCTTCGCTGATGGGGCGGAGGCGTGGCCACATGGACATGAGGGAGGCGGGGATGAGTGCGAGGCAGGCGACGAAAAATGAGAAGCGGGGCGCCATGGTCGCGAGGTGTCCTGCGACGGTCCATGGTCGATCGTCGTCCAACTGCTGCCGCCATACCTGCCCGACCCATGACCAGAAACCCGCCATCAGTGTCAATCCGACCATCAGTGCGTTGAAGATCATCGGGTAACGATGTCCGAGTTCGACTGGTTCTGCGGGTACGAATAGCAGGAAGGCTGACGCGATACTGAGAGTGGTCAGCCCCATCGCGACGTCGGCGAGCCCGCGACTGAACCGCGTCGAGAGCATGACGAAGCAGGCTGATCCTGATGCCAGTCCACATGCAGCGAGGATGATGGCGACGACGCGTCCTGAGACGAGTTCCGGGGGTGGTGGTACGGACCACTGGTAGCATATCAGGAGGACGATCGCGACGCCGACAGCGATGACGCTGGTTTCAAATCCTGGCCAATGTACTTTTGGTGTCAGCAGCGCTTCCGGAGACGATCGCGCCGCATTCCAGCGGTCTCGACCGTGATGGATCGCCCGGACGCAGACGAATCCGCTGATGGCTGAGCTTAGGCATAGGGTGCAGATGGTTGCCCATGCGGTTCTGGCGAATGTTCCGCCGTGCGCTGGGCGGAATGCGGGCTCCATGAGTGAAACCCATACGCCGGTGAGAACGAACAACCAGAAAAGTGGTACTGCAAGACGCTGGTCGCGCGTTCCGTACAGCGTGAGTAGACAGGCTGCGAGCAGGAGGAGCAATATTCCGATACCTTCTATCCCGACCGGGGTGGAGATAGCGGGCGTCAGTGGTTCGCCCAGCCAGATTTCGAGGAGGGTCGCAATCGACCGTGTGACGACCATGAACATGACCAATAATGCAGCCACTGCGACGGCTGTGATGGCGGAGAGTTTCGAGACACTGAGGAGACATGCCGTGTGCGGTTCATCTCTGGATGGATCGAGAGACGCCGGGACGGTGAGCCTGAGCATGACGATGGTGACGGACCAGATGACCGCCATGCCAGCCGAGAAGTAGCCGATCAACCCGAATGTGTTCATCCGTGGTGAGAGGTATCTGATGGCGAATGCTGCTGCTGCGAGGTTGAGCATGATCGCGAAGAATGCCCACGCGAACTGACGAGGGATGATGCGCATGAGCAGGAGGGGTGTGAATGCGCCAGCCAACAATGTCAGCGGCAATGCGGTGCCTTGATAGAGGATGCCGTCCATGGTGGGAGAGTATAGGGCATGATCCTGTTTGGGACGAATGCGATTTTCAAACAAGGATTGCTGGCGTGCTATTCGGTTGATCGGGCGAAGGCTGTCACCTGGAATGGGCCTGCGTTCTGGACGGTTTCGACGATTGAGTTCACTGGCAGCGTATTCTGGTGCGAGACGGACGCTTCGCCGAGGCGGATTTCGCAGTCGATCACACCGGGGAGATCGCGGACCGCCTGCCGGATGGCGTTGATGCATGAGTCGCAGTGCATTCCGGAGATCGTCAGGGTCGTGGTGTTCATGAGGGCTGGTCTTCCTTGGATAATTGGGCTGACAGGTCGAGGGTACTGGATTCGCCAGCGGCGGGGTTCAGCGGGATACGCCAGGTGATTTCGCCGGGGATGCACAGGGACGCCTGGTCTCCGGTGCAATAAACGAACGTGAGCAGAATCAGCCATTCATCTGCCTCAGTATCGGCGATCATTTTCTCGTCGGCGTGGAATTGCTCATTCGGAACGTGGATGCTGATTGGCCAGGCGTCGCTCATTTCAGTTTTCTGCGCAAGGATGCGACCCGTTCCGTCGATCACGCGGAGGCTGGTGGGTGCTTCGGCGTTCAGGTGGGCATCGGGCGGGAGCGTCACGGAAAGTCGCAGGTCGATCCCGTCCGGGCCTACCCACAAAGGGGCTACATCCAATACATCCGCTTGCATGTCCGCCGACCCCGCAGCCACCGTCAGTCCTTCGATCTTCAATTCCGACCACGCATGCGACTTCAGATCGACCATGACCACCCGGTGATTGTTGGTATCCGCCACGAACAGTGTATCGCCCGAAACATCAAGTCCACCGGGTTCACACAGCGCCAATCCACCCGCCTCGGCTGACGTACCCGCTTCACCCGTACCGTACAGCGACACCGCCGCCCTCGACCCTGGATCGACGGATTTGATCTTATGGTTGTAAGTGTCAGCCACCAGCAGTACATCGCCCCACGAAGCAACGCCGAGCGGATGCTGCAATCTCGCCCTGGGATGCACACCATCCACATCGCCGAAAACGAACAGCCCCTGCCCGATCACCGTGGACACCTGCTCGGTCGCAAGATCGATTCCCCGGATCGCACTGACCTCGCTGTCGGCGAAAAACAGATTCCCCTTGTGCAGACAGATTCCGGATGGCTGCGAAAGGGCTGCCTGCTCCACCGGTCCATCGACAATATTCTCGCGCCCCGTACCCGCCAATGCTCTTGCAAACCCGATCGGCATCTCAGCCCGCCATATCTGATGCAGACCCGCCATGGCGATGTACAAAGTCCCGCCCTCCATCGCAAGGTCCCAGGGCGTACTGATCTCCTGCTGAACGCCCATCGCCCCACCCGCACGGTCATACCCCATCTCACCCGTCCCGATGACCGTTGTCACATTCCACGTCTCAAGATCCACCGCCCGGATCAGGTGGTTCTCTGTGTCAGCCACATACAGCGTATCATCAGACAGCGCGAGTCCCTGCGGATGGTCGAATGTCGCCTGATCGGGAGGCCCGTCGTCAGCCCCGATCGCCCCACTTCCAATGGTCTGCACCAACCGGCAAGCACCATCCGCCCGTGGCCAGGTCGTGACGAGGATGCGATTGTGGTTGGAATCCGCGATAAAAATTCGATCGTTCTCACGACCAGCTTCCAGACCAGCTTCCCGACCAGCTTCCAGACCAGCTTCCAGACCAGCTTCCCGGACAGCCAGCACCTTCCCGGGGAATGCGAGTCCCGTCGCCGGTTCGACCATCGCATCGCGCTGGACCGCGAGCGGTGCATCTGCAAGTGTCCCCTTCGCCCTGTGCGTGTCGAGAAGTTTCGCGATGGATGCGTCGAGCTTTTCCCGGTTCCCCTCGCCCGCCAGCGTTTCGACGACATACCCCTCTGGATCGATCAATACGAACGTCGGCCAGCTTCTCGCCCCATACGCCCGCCAGATCCCCATGTTTTCATCCACGATGACGGGGTGGTCGATCTCGTACCGGTGGATCGCAGCCTGGATGGACTGACGTGAGGCTTCGTTGGTGAATTTCGCACTGTGGACGCCGATGACGACGAGCGGCTGATCGGCGTATTTGTCTTCGAGGTATGCGAGGTCCGGGAGGATGTGGATGCAGTTGATGCAGCAAAGCGTCCAGAAATCCAGCAATACGACCTGACCCGACAGCTCCTCACCGATGCGGAGCGGTCGGTCGGTGTTCAGCCAGCCAAGCGAAGATTCAAGTTGCGGAGCGTGTACGTTCTGGCTCATCTGCTCGTTTTCCACCTAATCTGCATTGCCGCACATTATTCGAGGCGGGCACCCTGCCCTTCCGGGTGGTAGTGTAGGGGATAGTCGGCAAGCGAGCGAATCCGGGCGTGCTGCACAACGTTTTTTGATGTTCAAAACGCTGTGCAGCACCCAAGTGCGACCGTATCCCGATGGGCAGGTCAGATGAATCGTGGGTATGACCGGAAACGCATCGTCCTTGATTTGCTACGGACCTGTGACAAGCTCCTCGAACGCGCGGAAGTCTTCGAGATCGATTTTTTGGGATGCGTCGAAATCGAACCATTCGAGACACTGCGCGGTCGTGGTGTCGAAGCATCTCTGGAAAACACCGAACTCTCTCATGTCGAAATCACCGTCGAGGTCGGTGTCTGCCGGGCGCGTGTTGGCGATCAGCATGTCCATCGTCCCCCCTGGCATTGAGTCCTCACCGAGCAACGCGATGTTCACCGACTCCTCAGGGCAGCGCGGTGTCGATTCCAGTTGCCAGAGAATTTCTTCCTCTCCGCCGCTCATGAGATCAACCGATCGCTCGAATCCCGACCGCTGTATTTCGAGATCGATCGTATCCACGGTTGACAGGTTCGTGATGATCATGGTTGCATCTGCCTGCGGTGAACCGGCATCGTAGGGAGGGATGCGGAGTATGCCGCCTGGTGCAAGACCTTCGGGCCCGCTTTGAACGGGTTGATTGAACGAGAAATCGAACAACGCGGTCGTCGATCCGATGTTGGAAATCGTGACCCCCTCGTGCGACTCGAAACGGGCAAGACTCCAGCGGAGTGTTTCACCCGGTCCCAGGAAGATGCAACCGTCGTGGTCCAATACGAGTCTCGCGCTGGCACTCGAAGACCCATCGCCCAGGCCGACCTGCACGAAGACGTCCTGATCTTCGGACTCACCGATCGGGAATCCGACCGATCGTCCCTCGCTCGCCTGACTGCTCACTCCGGCGTATGTGATCGTCGATCCAGCAGGTGCGGGTGTGGGTGCGATCGGGAATGTGCAATACTCGTTGGTCGCGAAGGTCAGTTGCGACAGAATATCGCAGCTTCGGTTGGCAACGTTGCCCCATCCACCGCAAGTGCGGTTGCCACCCGGCGCTCCGAGTACAACCGCATACAACCGACCATCGGGATGATCGACGGCTGCAAGAAACGTGGACGATGCAAGCCCATTGCCGCCGGGCTTGATCCCGATTCCATTCGGAAACGAGGCTCCCCCCGCACCCTCGACGACGAAAATACCTGTATTCCACGTCTGGATCACACCATTCGGCGACGCACATCCATTGAAGCGAATAAAGTCCACCGAGGTGGTCTGCGTGATCCCGCGTACACGATCATTCAACATGGCAGCGTGACCGAGGATGGCGAGGTCTTCGGCTGTGGAAAGGTTCGGCGAAGGCCAGAAATTACCGTGAATACCACCGCTGGCATTGGTGTAGGAGGTCCGGGTCATACCAAGCTCTGCCGCGCGGTCGTTCATCATCTGAATGAAAACCGGAATGTCGTTGCAACCGGTATTGGCGCAAGTCGTACCCGGCGTCCCAACCATGTCGGCGATCGCATGGGCGGTTTCGTTCCCGCTGCGCAGCATCAGCCCATGCATCATAAGCTCAAGATTTCCCGACTCTCCCGTGCACATGTTTGCGAGAGAACCCCCGATCGTACCGCCATTGGCGGGCGTATCGAAGACGTTGGGCAGGACGTAAATATCGTTCTCGTAGTCGACGCAGGGACTGCAGCCAGCCTGAGTCGCCTCAGCCGCCAGCAGGCAGGTCATGGTCTTGGTCACGCTCGCGATGGCGTGGCGGTCGTATGGCTTGACCGAAAACACGATGTTCAGATCGCAGTCGGTCACCAGCGCCGTCCGACAGGAAAGGTTGTTCGGCTGCTTCCAGGGCATGTGAATGTGAACAGATCCCGCATTGACGACAACAGCCTCACCAGTCCCCGGTGCAGGGTTGGCATCTTCACCGGGCGCTCCCGCAGCAAGCCCTTCCCGACTTCCACCAGCGAACGCACCGAAAGCAATCGCAGTACCATGAACATCGCCCGGTTCCGGCGTTTCAAAATGACTGCCCTGGTCGAGTTGCGTGATCGTTTCCAAAAATGTCGGAACACCATCTTCGTCACTGTTGATGACCAGAACCCGACCCGCAGCGGGAACCCCGGCGACAAAGTCACCCGGCATTCCGACGGCCAGATCGTCAATACCGTCACCACTCCAGTCGCCGCAGTCGATCGAAGCACCGAGTCGCTCGCCACCGTTCGCTCCGATCAACCCGGACAGACGGTGAACCGAACTGTCATTGCTGTCCAAACCATCCAGACGACCATACAGCACAAAGGCTGCACCCGTCTCCGCAAAATCAGGACTCGACTCATAACCGGGCATACCAATGGCGAGATCGGCAAACGCGTCATCACCAAGGTAACCCGTCGCAAGCGATGCACCGAAATTCCCGTCCATAATCGTCGCCCCGGCGAACAACTGCTCCGCCAGAACCATGAACACACTCCCAGCGGTCACACCACCGTTGGATCCGAAGTAAGCATAGACCGCACCAGCATCCGAAACCACCAGAACATCCGTCTCAGGAGCACCAACGCCAAGATCGTCATACGCGTCACCATCGAAATTCCCGGCAGCAAGCGACGAACCGAACGCAGCCCCCACCTGTGCACCACCCGGCGTATCGTTATCCGTGAAGATGTAACTACCGCTCGACGTCAATCCGCCAGCACCACCAAAGAAAAACTGGACGGCTCCTACGTTACTCAGCGTGACAACACCGATCTCAAGATCCTCACCCGGAATCCCAACAGCAAGATCGTCGCGACCATCACCGTTGAAATCACCCGCAGCCAACGCCGATCCAAAACCATCATCATCTTCAGGATTCCCAACAGAGTTCCCCTGACTGAACAAAATGGTGGCTGACGCATCGAGACCACCGATCGATCCATACACAATGATGACATTGCCCGCGTCCGATATCCCGCTGAAATCTTCCTTCGGAGAACCGATCGCGAGATCGTCGAACCCGTCTCCATTAAAATCCCCGACGACCAGCGCAGCACCAAATTCGTCGAAAGATTCACTCGTATAACCGAGATTGCCCTGAGTGAAGATCTGCGCACCCGACGGCGTCAAACCGGTCGGACTCCCATAGCTGATGACCACAGCACCCGCATTGGTGACCGTACCCGTAGCAGTCGTAATATCCTCCCACGACACCCCAACAGCAAGATCGGCATAACCATCGTTGTCGAAATCACCAGACGCAAGAACACGGCCATGCTGGTCCCCAAGCTCACGCACACCGCGACTCTCAGGCCCCTGACGCACAATCGCAAGATGTGCAAAGGAAGACGACGTCAGGCAGACAGAAAACACAACTGACGAAATCAGTGAATACCGCATAGCCATATACCCCCTGTATCTAAACAGCCACTTTATCCCTGTTATTTTAGCACATCCCCACCTCTAATAGCTATACCGCTATATTTTTATATAGATGTGCCCCAGCCCATAAATACTCACCTCAATACTATCAGATGCGCCAAATGGACGCAATGACAGCTACATACCACGCATTTTTCACAACACCACCGCAAATGCTTGCAATCCCGGAGCATTCAGTATCCAATACCGTCAGAGGCAATCAACAGACCAGCACAACAGGCCAGCACAAAAAGTCCACACAAAACCAACACAACAGACGCACACAGACGCACACAGACACACACAACAGACCAGCACAGAAGCACCACGAAGACCAACACTGACACAATACGAAACCACCGAATATCACGCAGACGACTATATGTCTCTATCTGGAGGGTATCTACTGTGAAATCAAAGCCCGGCAAAATGACGCATGGACCAGCACGCAACACGCGACCAGTCCTTACAGTCCTTATCGCCATTGCTGCAATACTCACGCATTTCCCACAGACCACCCACGCAGACAAGTATGTACCAGCAATAAACCACATCACACGCACAAACCCGACAACACTCAATCCTGAAGTCGTCAACACAATATATGTCGACGCCGATTTACCACGCACCTGCCTCGGGATATATGACCCCAGCGAACCCCAGGGACAGCGATGCGACAAGGGTGCAGCGGACGCATACACCACACTCTCAGAAGCGCTGGATGCCATGAACGGCGGCGGCAGGATTCTCATCAGAGGAGGCAGCTATACAGAGGGACCCGTCGTCGTCACGAAAGGAGGCGACCCCGAAAACTGGCTGACCATCAGCAGCTTCCCGGGCGAGCTTCCGATATTTCAAACGCCCGGTATCGCCACCGCCATCAAAGTAAACGCCCCCTATGTAATCGTCGACGGCCTGGAAGTGTCAGGTGCGGTCAAAAAGGGCATCCGGGTCGGGTTCACATCCTGGGTGATCGTTCGCAACTGCATCATACACGACGGAGAGGAAGGCGTATCCATCCGCATGGCCGATCACGTCCTGGTCGATGCCTGCACCATCTACAACACAGCACACCCCATCTTCCCAGACACAACATCATTCATCATCCTGCGCCGAAACGTCTTTTACGACTCTGTGTTCTCAGTCGATCCAGGCGGAACAACGTTTTCCGTCATCGAGGACAACTACTTCAGATTCGACCAGGACAACAACATCGGACCACTGAAAGCAAGAAGAGGAAACCTCACCGGTGGAGACGATTACGGCTTGATCATCCGGCGAAACCTCATTCTCGAGGGCGACAAATTCAACGTCCTCCTCGCCAGCGCAAACGGAGCATTGCTCTACCACAACACACTCTACAACTTCGCAGATGTCCCACACTCACGCGGATTGCTCTACATGCAGCAGGACGCAATTGGAGAGAACGCAGGAAACATCATCAAAAACAACATCTTCAGACAAACCCACAACTCCCTCATCAACGTCAACCCAGACATGTTCAAATGGGCAGTCCAGCAGGAAATAGACTACAACCTCTACCACAAAACCCTCGATGACGGTGACTATATGGGCTTCCCCAGCGGACCGACGCAACAGATCACCTACGGTCTTGCGGAAATCCAACCCCCGGACGGAAAATGGCAGCGCAACACAGGATTCGACGTCAATAGCATCATCGCCGATCCACAACTGGTAAATCCTGCACTCACCTCACTCCCACTCACATTTTCACCGCAAAACACCAGCCCAGCCGTGGATCAAGCCGGGCACCTCACCACCACAACCGATGCAGGAACCGGCACCCTGCTGCCCGTAGACAACGCCCTCTACTTCATCGATGGCTACGGACTGGTGGAAGGCGACTGGATCCGCGTGGGCACAAACCCGGCAGTCAGGATCGCAGCCGTGAACTACAAACGCAACACCCTCACCGTCGAGCAGGCGATCACATGGAACACAGGCGATAACGTATCGCTCGATTACACGGGCAGCGGTCCGGATCACGGAGCGATCGAACTGAACCACCCGATCGTCATCGGTCAGGCCCATGGATACGAACGAGCCTTCGCAGGAAACCTCTGTGGAAACGGACAAATCGACGACAGCGAAACATGCGACGACGCCAACATCAACAACAACGATGCATGCCTAAACACATGCAGGCTGAATACCTGCGGCGACGGTTCCGTGTATGTCGACGCGGAAGCCTGCGATGACGGAAACTCGGATTGTGGCGACGGATGCTCAACCGAATGCGAAGTCGAACCCGACTGGGTATGCTTCAACCTGAATCCCAGCACATGTGCACCCGTGCAGTCGCTACCCGATTTCGGGAGCTTTCAGTCATGCTTCACGGGCACGGACGGAGGCGTACTGCCCGGCTGTGAGGGGTTTGATTTCGAGGAGGATGGCGACGTAGACCTCCCCGACTACGCCCGCTCCATATTCGGCATCAAGTGACTATTCATCTTCGACATCAGGTGAAAACCAGCAATCCGACATTTTTTTTCAAGCCCCAAACACAGCCCAACCTCAGGCCCAGCCATGGGTTACAGAAATCCACACCCGTGTGGCCAAATATTTACCGAAAATAAACTTGCAATCCATCCGGGTATGGTGTATGTTAGTAACGAGTGGATAAGGTGGTCCGCCTCTCCAGATGTGTGGCCCACCTCTTCAGAGGTGGGGGACCCGACGATCAACGCCCAAACCAACGGAAAACGCAACCCATGCAGATCGATGCGACGCACACAGATCAATCCCTCATCGCACCCCAACCCGGAAGACGAAGCCCACCCCGCAGAAAGGAAGCAGACCATCACGCCACCCGTCGAAACCGGATCGCACCCCTGCATAGCGACCACATTGTCGCCAGGCTGCACAAAGTTTTTGAAAGTAAAATCACTTTACGCAGCACACCCGCGTGACGACACTTGATCGGGGTAGAACCGTACAGCAGGGTAGAACCGTACAGCGGGGTAGAACCGGAAAGGGAGATATGAAGATGAATACAAACGGTGGGACAGACATCAAGCGGGTATTGCTGACAGGTGCGACCGGGTTCGTCGGGCGGTATGTCCTGCGCGAGCTGCTCCGACGGGGACACACAGCCATCTGTCTTGTGCGGTCGAAAATGGCGTTGTCACGGGTGTGCGATGGGTTGGATCGATCCCGCGTAATCGCAGTTGAAGGGTCGCTGTTCAACCGCAAGGCGCTCGCAGAAGCAGCAGCACAGTCAGAAGCAGCCATCCATCTGGTCGGAATCATCATGGAGCGGCGCCTTGTCGGCCAGACGTTCGACCGCGTCCATCGGCGCGGTACGGAGGCGGTTGTGGACGCACTGATGGAAGCCGGCATCTCCCGCTATGTGCATATGAGCGCCCTTGGCAGTCGCGAAGGTGCGGTGGCGGAGTACCATCGAAGCAAATTCGCGGCTGAGCAGTACGTCCGCGAGAGCAACCTCGACTGGACGATCTTTCGCCCCAGCGTCATCCATGGCTGCGATGGGGAGTTCATGGAGCTGATGCGGACGTTCGTCGCCGGGCTTGTTCCGCCCGTGATCCCCTATTTCGGGACCGGCGAGTCGAAAATTCAGCCGGTCTCCGTCAGAGACGTCGCCCACTGCTTCGTCGATTCGCTGCGGCGGGATGCGACGATTGGGCAGATTTACCCAATGGGCGGTCCAAAGGCGTATTCGTGGAAGCAATTGTACCTGGCGTGTCAGCGGTTGATCCCCCACGCGAAACGGTGGAAACCCATGGTGGGTCAGCCAGTACCCGTGGCGCGATTTCTCGCACGCACGGTGATGAAAACGCCCCTGGTTCCGAAGAAATTGAAGTTCAACACAGATCAGGTCACCATGTCGCAGGAGGACAGTATTTGCGACATCACCCCGGTCGAGGCAGCGTTTGGGATCAAAATGCGAGATTTTGAGTCAGAATTGGGTCGTTATGCGGACCTGATCGGGTGAATTCGAACCTTATAGAGGTGATTGCAACTGCGAATGTTGTTATCATTGCGGGCTGGTTTTTTCTTTGTCGGTCTCGATATATTCCCTGTCCGCGTGATATTCCCTGTTCGCGTGGTCAGGCAGGCTGGAGGGTAGTGAAGATGAAGCGTGGTATCTGTCTGGTGTATGTGTTGTGTGGGTTGGCAGCGGTGAATTCAGTTCGCGCGGGTGAGGGCACGATCCTGGATATCGATGAAAAATCGTCTTTTGTGGATGTCGAATTTTGTCTGAGCATCGGGTGCGATTCTGACACGTCGGCTGTGGACGGGTTCGTCGCGGTCGATTTTGACTCGGCAGACCCGAATCAGATGTTCCTGGTGGATTTCAACTACGAACTGATCGACCCGATCATGTTGACCATCACCACTTTTGGTGGCGCCATCAACGTGGACATGCCAGACGTTTCGATGATGTATGCTGTTCCCGGAGACGCGTTCGGTCCGTCCGATATTTCCGGGGGTACGTTCGATTTTGTGGACGTACCAGTCGTGATGAGCGGATTCGTGTCGTATGAGGCGACGGGGACCGTGTGCGCGATCCTCGATGGACAGGGGATCCCCTGTGTGGGCGGTCTTGACCTGTCTTTGCTGGGCGTGCAGATGGCCGACTCGATTTCCGGCACGATCGATGTTGATGGCGTGGAGATTTCGATGGTCAGTATGCCCGATATCACCACCCCGATCGATCCGAAGCAGCCGGACCTTGGTTCGCTGTCGATGTCGGGAACGGTGCTCGCGAGCGGGACCATTGAGACCCTTGGCGACAGCGACGGCGATGGCGATGTGGACCTGCTCGATTTCGCAGCCTTCGTGGATTGTGTCGGTGTCGAACCGGTTTGCGTGGGGTTCGATTTCGATGAGGATGGCGACGTCGATTTCGCCGACGCCCGCGTATTCCAGCTTCTCTTCACCGGACCATAAGACCTGTGACCGACAGGAGCGATGATCCGTCAGGGCGTTCTTGACAGGTGTATGGGGGGTGGATAGCGTTGGTGGTTGCTTGAGAAGCGGGATGGCTTTGGCTGCATGACAGCATGAGCAGTGAGGTGTCTTGGCCCCGGATGTCGGGGCCGTTTTTCTGTCAGGGATTGATCCTGATTTCTGTCAGGGATTGATCCTGACGAACGTAGTAGGTGTTGATCCTGACGGGTGTTTGTTCCTGGTTGGCGGGTACTGATGATGGGGCAGTCGAATCTCGGACATACATGTGTCGTTGGTCTTGGCTGGGGCGACGAGGGGAAGGGTAAGATCGTCGATCTGCTGTGCGCGGATTACGACGTCGTGGTCCGCTACAATGGTGGTGCGAACGCGGGACACACGGTGTGCGTCGGGGGCGAAAAATTTGCGTTGCACCTGCTGCCGAGCGGGGTTCTGCATGAGGACACATGGGCTGTCATCGGTCCGGGCGTGGTGGTCGATCCTCTGAAGCTGCTGGAAGAGATTGACGGGTTGGCGGAACGCGGAATTTCCGTGGATCGGTTGCGGATCAGCGACCGTGCGCATGTCGTGCTGGAATATCACAAGCTGGAAGATCGATTGAGCGAGCTGGCTGCTTCAGATGAAGCGCAGATCGGGACGACAGCGCGGGGGATTGGTCCGTGTTACTCCGATAAGATGCAGCGTGGGACGGCTGTCAGGATGTGCGATCTGCTGCGGAGCGATCGGTTGGGCGAGCAGCTTGCGGAGATCGTCCGGTTCAAGAAGGCGTACCTGGCGGGTGCGTATGGGCAGGATGTCGGGCTGGACGCAGAGGAGCTTACTGCGGTAATGCTTGTTGCGGCTGAGCGACTGAGGGGGTATGTCTGCGATACTACTTCGTTTCTGCACGAACGGATGGCAGCTGGCGATCGTATCCTGTTTGAAGGGGCGAACGGGACGCTGCTGGACGTGAACCATGGGACGTATCCTTTTGTAACTTCCAGTCAGGTGACGTCTGCCGGCGTTGCGGGTGGAGCGGGTGTTCCGTCTTCGGCGGTTCAGCATGTTGTGGGGGTGATTAAGGCGTATGCGACGCGTGTGGGTCGTGGTCCTTTCGCGACGGAGCTGGACAACGCGATGGGTGAAGCCATCCGCCAGAAGGGTCACGAATTTGGGACGACGACGGGTCGTCCGAGGCGTTGCGGGTGGTTTGATGCGGTTGCGACGCGGTATAGTGTGCGGTTGAATGGCGCTACCGAACTGGCGATGATGCACCTCGATACGCTGAGCGGGTTTGAGGAAGTTGGCGTCTGTACCGGGTATCGAATTGACGGGAAAGTGTGTGACACGTTCCCTGCGATCGCGGAGGATTTTGAGCGGATCGAGCCGGTCTTTGAGATGCTGCCGGGCTGGATGGAGGATGTCTCGGGGATCGATACGATGGAGAAACTGCCGGAAAACACGAGGAATTACCTTAAACGCGTTGCGACACTGGTGGGTGCGCCCGTCACGATTGCCAGTGTCGGACCTGATCGGACCCAGACGATATTCGGGGAAACATGTGCGTTTTCCGATCGCTCATCCCCGGCTCGCATTTCAACTGCATCACCCTGAACATCATGCGCGAAGATACTCTCGATTCACAGGTAGAACTTGGTCTGGAAGCCAGCCAGCTTCCACGCCACATCGCGATCATCATGGATGGGAACGGGCGATGGGCGAAGCGGCAGGGTCAGCCGCGTATTTTCGGTCACGCTGAGGGTGCGAAAACCGTCCGCGAGGTTGTGACGCGTTGCGCCCGTCTTGGGATTGAGGCGTTGACGCTGTATAGCTTCAGCGTTGAGAACTGGAAACGCCCGAAGGAGGAAGTGGATTTCCTCATGGAGTTGTATGGGCAGTATCTGGTGGCTGAGCGTGGTGAGATCATGGAGAACAATGTCCAACTTGTGCATGTTGGCCGGCGTGAGGGGTTGCCGGATTCTGTGCTGGATGAGATGGATACGACGATCGAGCTGAGCGCGGGGAATACGGGTTTGAAGCTCTGTCTGGCGCTCAATTATGGGTCGCGGCGGGAGATTCTGGACGCGGTTCGGGGTATCGCAGCCGATGTGCGGGATGGGAAGATCGGGATCGAGGATATTGACGAGGATCTGTTTTCGGATTCGCTGTATACGGCTGGTCTGCCGAATCCGGATTTGTTGGTCCGGACCGCGAATGAGTGGCGGATCAGCAATTTTCTTCTGTGGCAGATCAGTTATAGCGAGATTTACATCACGGAGACGTATTGGCCTGATTTTGACGTGAAGCATCTGGATGACGCGATTCGCGCGTTCGCCAGTCGGGAGCGTCGGTTCGGTGACATCGCCCCACCACCGACGCCGCCTGCACCGGTCACGCCCCAAGTTTCATAGAAGCGATTGACGTTATCTATTTTGCGGATGAAGTGAATCGTGTTTGAAATATGCAGAAGTCTGCGAAGTCTACGTCGCCGTCAGCGTCTGTATCTGCCCATTCGCAGCCAGGGTCTGTTGCAATACCTGGTCCGTTCCCACGATCCGTCATGCACTCGGTGAAGAAATAGAAGTCTTCCTGATCCACGCTGCCGTCACTGTTAAAATCCCCGGTGTAGTTGTCCGGGATGTGGCCGTAGCGGATGTAGTCCCACCGGACAACGCTCTCTGAAAATGCGGATTTGGCTCGCCAGGAGATTCCCGGCGTGTGGGCGGGGTACGGACCTCCCGGATTGCCCTCAAAAATCTCCTCTCCATCGATGAAGATCACATAGCGTTCTTCGCCATATATTTCCAGGCGAATCGTGTGTGGAGTTCCCGGGACCAGGTCGATGAACTCTATGACCGTGAACGAATCCTGAACGAATTTGATTTGATCTCTCGCAATGGCGAACCAATAGTTAGCTGGCCCAAAACTTCCCGCAGCCAGAACAGCCGGTCCACCCCATGATATCTCAGAATTATCACCATCCGCTTCAACGCGCCATTCGATAAAGAACTCTGGATCGCCAACAAATTCCTCGATAAAACGAATGTAACTGTCCCTGTCTCCACCACCAGGGGGGGGGCACTCGGGGGTGTGCTAATTTTAGTTGAAATTTGAGACGAACGGCTCCATGAATGACGGTGGTTTTTGGAACATCCATCAAACAAGGAGCCGTGTCATGAAAAGTTTCGTACGAATCGGAGCGAATCGCAAGGACGAAAACAAAGG
>JAJRYY010000229.1 GCA_024275565.1 Planctomycetota bacterium | reverse complement strand
TGCACCGATCATTGCGATGGTTGCGACGACGAGGAATTTTCCGACGACGAGGTCGATAGCGGGTATTGGGCAGACCATGAGGGTTTCGAGGGTTCCGCGTTCTCGTTCGCCGGCGGTGAGGTCGATGGCGGGGTAGATTGCGCCGGTGATGGTCATGAGGACGAGGATAAGGGGCAGGATGAGCCCCAGAATCGACCCGGAGGTTGTGATGATTTTGCGGTCAATGATGATAGGCTCGATGAGTGTGCGATCGATGTTGTAACGTTGGAGCTGATTATCAACGAGGCGTTCTGCGACGCGGTTGAATGCTTCCTCGATTCGCTCGGCGGCGAGCTGGGAGCGGATGTGCTCGGGCTGGAGGAGTAATTTTAAGCGTATCTGCTGAATGGATCCGGGGAGTGCGGAGGTGGAAATCCCCGATTCAGGTGATGGTAGTGAGTCGGTCGATCGGGTTGCTTTCTCCACGATAATCGCACAGGAAATCTGGCGTTGTCGGATTGCTTCCTCGAGTTCTGAGGTGGCGTGGGGAATGATGATGTCCGCGAGCGGCGTGGGGAGTTTGGCGAGTTCGTCTTCGCTGGCACCATCCTCAATACGTTTGGCACGCTCATCTGCGAGGATTCTCCGCTCAACCCCCAGGAAGGGTTCTACGACCTGCTCCCATTCGATGCTGTTCTTGAATCCGACGTCGATGGTCTCCTGCTCGATGTTGCCCGATTTGATGCTGATGGCCTGGATGCCGCCGAGCATGAGGAGCGGGTATAGAATGACGGGGACGACGAGCATGGCGATCAGGGTGCGGTGGTCGCGTAGGATCGCGGTCAATTCCTTGACGTAGACGGTTTTTGCACATCTCAGATTCATTCGGTGACTGCCAATGGACGGTCCTCTTGGACGAGTTCAAGGAAGATGTCTGTGAGTTTGGTTAAGCCGGTCTGCGTTCGCAATTCAGTGAGGGTTCCCTCTGCTACGAGTTTTCCGTTGTGAAAGAGTCCGATCAGGTCGCACATGTGCTCCGCTTCGTCGAGGTGGTGAGTCGAGAGGAGGATGGTTTTTCCGGCGTCTCGCTGGCTGACGATGAAATTCAGGATGGTGCGGTTGCTGAGAACGTCAAGCCCCAGGGTTGGTTCGTCCAGAATGAGGATCGGTGGGTCAGCCACAAGTGCCCTCCCGATGTTGGTCCGCTGCTTCTGCCCGGTAGAAAGGCTGCCGCATCTGAGATCGGCAAAATCTGCCATGTCGAGTTTTTCGACGAGTTCTTCGCAACGCATGGTCGATTGGTCTCGCCGCATCCCGTGAAGCTCTGCGAAGTAGCGGAAAACCTCGCGTGGGGTGAGGTGCTGGTAGAGACCAGTGTTTGCAGTGAGGAATCCGATACGCTTTTTCACATCGTCAAGGTGGGTTGCGACGTTGAAGCCGTCTAATTTTGCAGTTCCATCGGTTGGGGCCATGAGTCCGCTGAGGATGCGCAGGGTGGTGGTTTTTCCTGCTCCATTGGGTCCCAGGAGGCCGTAAATCTGGCCTGTGTGGACTTTGAACGTCAGGCCGTCTACGGCTCGTTTTTCAGTACCGGAGGGGGTTGGGAAGGATTTTATGAGGTTCTGTACTTCGATCAATGCTGTGTCCTTTGTTGCGTTGTGATTCGCCGTGGAAGGCAAAAGCCTGTCGTACCTGCACCTTGCATTCTAGCAATTTTTCCGCCTGGATGTATAACGTACTGATCGGACGTTTGAGGTGTCTGTGTGCAACTTCGAGTAACAGAAAGGTAGTATGGACATGTCGGAAACACGGGTTGAAAAAGATAGTATGGGCGAAATGACCGTTCCTGCGAAGGCTTACTGGGGTGCGCAGACGCAGCGGGCGGTCGAGAATTTTCCCATCAGCGGCTACAAGTTCGGACGTTATTTTATCAAGGCGATGGGGCTGATTAAGCAGGCTGGCGCTCGGGTGAACAAAGACCTGGGTCGCGTGGATGGTGCGATATGCGACCTGGTGATGGAGGCGGCTGGCGAGGTGGCGGAGGGAAAGCTGGACGATCAGTTTGTGCTGGATATTTTCCAGACCGGGTCTGGGACGAGCAGCAATATGAACGCCAATGAGGTGATTTCGAACCGGGCGATCGAGCTGGCGGGTGGGATAATCGGCTCGCGCGATCCGGTGCATCCGAACGATCATGTGAATCAGGGGCAGTCATCGAATGATGTGATTCCGACGGCCATTCACGTGGCAGCTGCCATGGCGATCCAGGAGGAGCTGATTCCAGCGTTGGATAATCTTCATCGATCACTGGCTGCCAAGGCGAAGGAATTCGACCACATCGTAAAGATCGGTCGGACGCATTTGCAGGATGCAACACCGATTCGACTGGGGCAGGAATTTTCGGGTTATGCTGCTCAGGCTGAGATTGGGATGATGCGTGCAGTGAAGGCGGTTCGGTCGTTGCGTGAGTTGGCGATTGGCGGGACAGCCGTCGGGACGGGGATCAACACGCATCCGGAGTTTGGGAAGCGTGTTGCTGCTGTGCTCACGGAGGTGACAGGGATCGAATTTGTTGAGGCGCGGAATCACTTTGAAGCTCAAGCGTCCAAGGATGCAGTGTGTGAGGGGAGTGGGTTTTTGCGGACGATCGCGGTGAGTCTCGCGAAAATTGCGAATGATATTCGTCTGCTGGGGTCCGGGCCACGATGTGGGATTGGTGAGATTCGGATTCCTGAAACGCAGCCAGGATCGAGTATCATGCCGGGGAAGGTGAATCCGGTGATGAGCGAGATGGTGTGTCAGGTAACTGCTCAGGTGATTGGGAATGATGCTGCGATTGTGGCTGCATGTCGTGAGAGTTATCTCGAGTTGAATATGGGCATGCCTGCGATGGGTCACAATCTTCTGGAGTCGATTCGGTTGCTGGCTGCTGCTGCTCAGGTGTTCTCGGATCGGTGTGTATCGGGGATCGAGGCGGATGAGGAGCGTTGCGGGGAGCTGGTTGAGCAGTCGCTTGCGATGTGTACGAGTTTGGCTCCCTTGATCGGGTACGATAAGGCGGCTGGTATTGCGAAGGTGGCGTTTGCAGAGGGCAAGACGGTTCGTGAGGTTGCGCGTGAGCAGAAGGTGCTTGATGATGGGGCGCTGGATGCGGCGCTCGATGCTCGGAGTATGACTGAACCGCATTGAGGGCGCTGGCAGTGGACGACGTTCGGCCTTCAGCAGAGGACATAGCGACGGCGGGCAGTGCCCGCCCTACAGCGGTGGATTAGCGTTCGAGTTTTCTTCGCCAGGTTGGCATTCCCTGTGGGGTTATGTCTGCCCACAACCCTTTACGGGCTGCTCTGGCAGCGGATTCCTGCTGTACGAATTCGCTCAATTGGGGATGGTCGAATCGGACGTCCGCGTAGGCGTGCCCCTTGGTGACGAGCATTTCGTTGAACATTTCGCCGGTGTCCGCAAGGTAGACATAGGCAAGGAGGCGACCGTAGCGATCACGGGTTCGGTCCAGGAGCGACAGTCGGACCTGGCGACCGGTTAAGGTTTCCTTCGCGAATTGCGAGGCCTGACTGCCCCAGTGCATGTCGCCGCGCGGTGAACCGGCGACCTCGGGGGTGTCTACGCCCCACAGTCGGATACGCGTGGCCGGTTTGCGTTGGTCGGGCGCTTCGATGTCGAGGGTGTCACCGTCGACGACGCGGGTGACGGCGAAGGTTTTTTCGTGGTAGCGGTCATGGTCCGTCCCCTGCCCCCCTGCTACCGGCGCTTGAATGGCGTCGCGGTTTAGCTGTGTCGCGGCGAAGGCTGCGAGGATGGTCAGGCAGATTATCGGGTGGCGACGGTAGAATGGGGCGTTTTTAAGCATTATTTGACGTTCGCAGACTGTCGGCGGACGATCATATCGAAATTGCGGACCATGGATTTGTATGCTCCACCTATGCACAGGATGTATATGGCGATGGCGACGCCGCAACCGGTGGCCATCCAGATGCGCACCGCAATGTACTCCGATCCGAGAGAAGTTGTCATCGATCCCTTGAAAACACGAGCCGGATCGATAAGCGTCTGGATTCCGGTGAATGGCGTGAATGGTGCAAGGAATGCCCCGAGTTTATCGGCGGATGTGACGATGCTGTCGCCGACAAAGGTCATGATGAGGCAGACGACGACAATGGTGCCAACGCTGAACATGACCGCCTGGACGGTGCGGCGGTTGTGGAGGGACATATATAGACCAAACATGCATGCGGCGGCGGCGTAGACGACCATGAGGGCGGCTGTTTCTATGACGGATTCTACGGGTACGACGATGTTTTTGGCGTCTGTGAGCAGGCCGTGGATGGCGAAAAGGGTCACCGAGAAAACGGGGATAGCAATGAGCGGGAGTGTGAAGGTGACGAGTCCTCTCAGCTTGCCCCAGACGATGTATTGACTTGTCAGAGGGGTGGTGAGGAGAAGTTCCATGGTGTCGGATTCGCGCTCTTTGGTGATGGCGGTGGCTGCGGTATTCGTCGCGACGAGCAGGATCATGCTGAGTTCGATGCTCATGACGACGGAGAGGCGGAATCGGGCGGTGACGACGTCGGGATCCTGGACGTGGTCAACAAGCATGAGGATCGCGACGATGACGCCTCCGCCGAGGAGGATGACCTGGAGGAATCCCTTGGTGACGGCTGACGCCCGGGTGGTTGCTTCTCGCCACGCGACGGGGTTTTTCCAGACTTTGCGTGGTTTTCGGCGGCGTTCGTCTCCGTCAGGATTATGACGTGAGAATTTTGCGACCAGTCGACCTGCGAATCCGACTTCGCTCTCTTTGCTGCGTCGGACGAAGAAGACCGCCACGATCGTGAGGAGCGTTGAAACGCCGAGCATGATGGTGATGTAGGCTTGCTGGGGATAGGCGATGAGATAGCGCATGATCGTACCGCGCGAAGTGAGGAGTGCGACGTCGGGAGCGGGGACTCGGTTCAATGCGACATCCATGGCGAGAAAGGGGTGGAAGGCTGCCAGCCAGCTTATTTTGACGCCGTCGGTGTTGGCGGACGCTTCCTGGACCCATGTACCATCCCACCGGCCTGCTGCATAAACAGCCAAAAGGTAGAGTCCGATCATCATGTAAAAGGAGAAAATGGTCCGGCGCGTACCAACACGGATCATGCTGATGGCGATGGCGAGCGATCCGGTGATAACAGCGGTAGCGGCTGCGATGGCGCTGCTGAGGATGATTTGTCGAAAAGTGACTCCCCCATAGATCATAGTGATAAGGAAAACAGGCAATCCGGCGAAGAGCAAGACCAGCAGAAAATAGAGTCGGCTCATCAGAGAACCCAGGACGATCTGCGCATCGGACAGCGGCGTCGACAGGAGGATGTCGAATGTTTGTGAATCGCGTTCCTGGGTAATGGCGCCTGCGGTGAAAATGGGTGAGAGGAAGCACATCAGCGAGAGTTGTGTGATGGATGCCCACATGAACATACGGGATGCATTTTTGGCGAGATCACCAAGGGTAGAGGCGGACCCGCCAACATCGCCAGCCATGACGACCACCACCACCACCACGATGGCAGCCAGGTATCCGAACCGCAACCAGAGATGGCGAGGACGCTTTGAACCACCCTGCACGACGCGCACGAGAATGGGGTTGGCAGGTCCGAGTTGCCACAGCCACATACCCAGTCGCGTGAGATAATCATTCATGATGTCGACGCCTTCATGCAAATCTCCATACGCCCTCCCATTATTGCACCAGGCCTTTCGTGAGGCGCATGAAGGCGGTTTCGAGATTTACCTCTTCTTCCTTGATCTCCCGGACCTTGAAATTATTCTTCACAAGGGCGACCGCGATGTGGGTGAAGTCGTGCGTGTCATCATCGAGTTCCAGCACAATCTGCCCATCGAATTCCTCAACACTCCGTACACCGGGCGTCTTCTCAAGCATCAGCGCCGCAAGATCTTTTTGCTCGGTGACGCGGATATGGACGCGCGTGGCGACTTTTGCCCGGCGGACAATATCGTCGATTCCACCGTGATAGAGAAGCTCACCATGTTCGATGATACCAACAGTCGTACACAGCTCAGCCAACTCGTGGAGAATATGCGAACTGATGATGATCGTTTTGCCCATGTTGCGAAGTTCTTTAAGCAGCTCACGGATCTCGATGCGCGCCCGAGGATCCAGACCACTAGCTGGCTCGTCGAGGAGCAATACCTTGGGGTCATGGAGAAGCACGCGGGCGATGCTTAATCTCTGCTTCATACCGCGCGATAGCGAATCCACCAGGGCGTCGCGCTTGTGCGTCAGATCGGTAAGCTCGAAAACATCGCCAACGACACGGGTTCGCTCATCCCCGGTGATGCTGTAGGCACTCGCAAAAAATTCGAGATACTCCTGAACCACCATATCCTCATAAGCACCGAAGAAATCCGGAACATATCCGATCAAGGGGCGAATTTTGCGAGATTCGTAACCCACAACATTTCCGCATACCCGAGCTTCGCCCCATGTGGGCTGAAGCAGCGTCGCGAGGATTTTGATCGTCGTGGTCTTCCCGGCACCGTTGGGACCAATATAGCCAAAGCACTCTCCATCCTCGATTTCGAGGTTGAGGTTGTTCAGTGCGGTCAGTTTACCGTACTTTTTCGTGAGATTGATCGTCTGTATTATCACGCGTCATTAAGCCTCGCCGCTATTCATTCACTCGCTATCTGCTAAACGCTCACTACTGGTGTTATTCAACGGGATCAACATTCGTATCATGGTCAACGATCGATCAGGCAGCACGCGCTCATACGCCCCACGCCCCTTTCGTATACACAAACCCATCGGACCGGATGACCGGGAAAATCCCACCAGCATCGCCGTCTCCGAATTAAGCTGTGTACTCCAGTCCAACCGCCGACATGAACCAACCGAGAACGACCTGCCCACAAACCGTCCCAAAGCGGCGGACGACTCCGGTGGCGAATAATCGCCCAGCAGCGTCGCCAGCAACAACGCAACCTGCTCGGAAGATAGATCCGACCACTCTGCCCGCCCACGGCGAAAATCCAGCGATATGAACCTGTCAGCCCATCCTTGTTGAGCAACATCCAGTGCGTACAGGTCGCTCCACTCGTCAAATGTCAGCGACATCCCTTTTGAGTCACGGTAAAGCGTCGCTTCTGGTGTTATGGTCACACCGTCACCGATCGAACCCAGGGGAAAAATATAGGTTTCACCTGCACGCTCAATATCACTCACACCCGTCGGAAGGAAAATATTCCGCGTGGTGTAGATCAAATAACAGCGATCCAGATCGAATCCAAGGTCATTGCGAATCGTACTTCCTGCAGAAACACGAAAATCGTATCGCCCCCCACCACCATCCACAAGCGACATGTTGACCACAACCCGCCCGCTTAAATTACCTTCCCACCGCCCTTCAAATTGCTTCACCGTACCACGGATCGGCACCTTCAGAAGCTCGGCGCTTGAAGAACGCAGTTTGTACCGGCCCGGATCGATGTACTTGGCTGAAGACGCCCCGGCAGCGATAGTATCGGGAAGTGGTTTCAGGAAGCAACTCGTCAACTCAGGTTCTGTCGCACCCAGAATATCGTCAGGAATCCACACATCCCAGGCATCAAACATGCTCGTTTTCAAGCCGAAATACGCACTACCATACGCCTTTGTCTCACCAGCCACACCGTCAACCACAGAGATCTGCATCAGCTTACGACCGACGCCGCGAACGGCTGTCACGCCTATAACGCAACACACGCTCGCAACAGCAGCAAGCACCGCGAAGACGGACCAGCTGTGACGAATCCATCCCTTATGCTTCAACACGCTCCAGGAACCGAAAGTCGCAACAAAAACGTATAGACCCGCAAACAACAGTGCGACAGCCAGGTAAATCGCACCCACCTCGCGAAAACCCACAGACCCGGATATCTCATCAAACAACGATGCCCGTTCAAAACCAGCTCCAAGGTCCGGCGAGCGAAGCTCAAAAAGTCTCTTGAAGAACCCCGTGACGTCCTCGACACCCCGTGTGATATCACTCATGGAAGCAGCGACGAAGAACAGGTGCCCGCGACCGATACGGCATCTCGACACAAGAGCAGTCTCAATGCCGCCGAACGGTCCAAAACCCACAATCTTCCCGGTACCACCAAACGTCTCTTTCAAAGACCAGCTGGCCTCGGACGTCGGTGTACAAATCGCCACCGTGACGGGCACCGGATAAGCACCGTCACGCTGCAACCCGATCCGACTCAACCGCTCGATAACCAGAGTCTGCAGGACGCCATCGACAGTCACCGGAAGCAACGGACCGATCGGAGATGACCGGACAAGCGACTCTGCATGTTGACCGGTCGCCAGAATCAATCGACCGCCATGTCGGGTCCACGTCACCAGCGCGTTCTGCTGCGCGGGCGTCAACTGCGACGGATCGGCGCCATCCCATACAACGGCATCCACAAGGTCCAGCCCGAACCAGCGCGTCGGCATCTCGCGGGGGGCAATGTGGACGATGTACACGTCCTTGGCGATGCTGTCCGACGTCCTGCCATAAAGATCGCCAACCCTGCCGGAAGTCTGATCGGTGACCGAGAGAACCACATAGGCGTCGCTGGAAATCACCTCTACCGGCGATGCAGGTTGGAACCCCCAGACCAGCGACCCCCTGCTCGATACGGAGACGCGATCGCCATCACCATTGAGCACCTCGACGAAAAACTGGGCAGCGTTGCGGTCGCCGTTACCGTCAGCCAACGCATACAACGTAAACCGCCTCGACTGATTGGGGAGGAGCTGGACCTTCTGCTCGTCATACACCAGGTCCCCGTCCTTATCGGATTGCGACAATCGAAGCCAGCCATCGAACGCAACGCCACCATCCAGCGACAAATCCACAACGATCGGCACCCACGATCCATGTCGCACAATGTCGCTGCCACCGTCCAATGCGCGAACCGTCGGATAACCCACGCGGATGATCTCACCAATGACACCGCTGTACGCTGCCTGAATAACCGCGTCTCTGCGAGAGGCCACAGAGTCGGTGTCTTGCGCGCGAACTGAAATACCGCCAGCCAGCACCGATCCGTACACAAGACAGATCGAACACATTGTGATTTGTCTCGACCTCACACCACGCACCCGGAGATACTCCAGTTAGAACGATTCCTTGCAGGAAAGGGCTATTGAGAAAACTGTCTGCACGCAGTCTAACCCATCGCCAACCGACATAACAGAGCGCTGGATTTGGCAAACACGATTCACATCATCATAGGACCAATGTCACCCGGGTTGGCAACTGGTGATTCACAAATGATCCAGAACACTGACGATTTGTAAAATTCTGTCTGACATCGACTATCCACCGGTTGCTTTTGCGGGGTATCCATGATCCCGCAGAATGACCAGAGCCTTCTCACGATGATCTCCCTGAATCTCGATCCGACCATCACTGATCGTACCCCCAGCCGCACAGGCAGATTTCAATTGTCGTAAAATGTCGCCCAGATTCGATGCCACCGGGTCCAGACCGCTCACCACAGTGACAATTTTGCCTTTGCGACGCTTTTCACGCCCCACGCGAACGTGCTGGTCCTTCGGGCGCGAGATGTTTCCGGCTGCATTGCGTGGACAGGCACATTCATCCAGCGATTTATCGCAGGCTGGACAGGTGACCGGACGCTCCAGGGATGTTCCGTCGAATAATCCTGACATACGGGCATGATACACGATTTCAGACAATGCTTCGATCTGGTCCGATCACGGGGCGTTCCTTTGCGGACGCAAAACGTGTATTGTCCAGGTCTATGGATATGACCAAACCGGGAACAATTCGCATCACCTGTGCACCAGGCCTGATTGACTACCTCCGTCAGGAAGTGGAAGCCATGGACTATCTCGTGGACAGCTCAGAACCCACAGGGCTGAAAATCACGGCTTGCCTCCAGGACGCCATGCGCCTGAACCTCTTCCTTCGCACAGGCTTCAACGTGCTGTATCAGATCGGAAAATTCCGATGCATCAACCCCGATGAGCTGTACACCCACATCGAAGCCATTCCCTGGGAAGATCTGATTTCCACCGACGGGTACCTTTGCGTCGTCTCTAGTGTAAATACACCAACCATCACGGATTGGCGCTTCGCAAGCCTGAAAACCAAGGACGCAATCGTCGATCGCGTGGCGTCACGGGAGGGAAGTCGCCCAAATTCCGGATCGAATCGAGACCGCTTCGTCGTACATGTCTACTGGCATGGCGATCAGTGCGAAGTCTACGTCAACACCTCCGGAAAGAAGCTGGCTGACCGATCCTATCGCAGGATTCCACACAGAGCGCCGATGCAGGAAACTCTGGCTGCCGGCGTCGTGTTGGCCACCGGTTATGACGGATCGACCCCGCTTCTGAATCCAATGTGCGGAAGCGGCACTTTAGCAATTGAAGCAGCACTTATAGCCTCCGGTCGTCCTCCGGGTTTGCTCAGGAACAATTTCGGGTTCATGCACCTGAAGGGGTTTGATTCCGAGGCGTGGCAAACGATGCGCCGCGAGGCGAAGAAGGTCCGCCATAAAAAAACGCCCGCACCGATCATCGCCACTGACATCGATGGGAAGGCCATCCTCGCAGCCGAAAAAAACGCCGAAACCGCTGGCGTTCGACAGTTGATCGAGTTCAAAACCTGCGATTTCGCCGATACGCCCATGCCCGATAATAAGGGCATCGTGATCTTCAATCCCGAATATGGGGAGCGACTCGGGCAGATTTCCGAGCTGGAAACGACTTATCACGATATCGGCGACTTTTTCAAGCAGAAATGCTCCGGCTGGACTGGGTACATCTTCACCGGGAATATGGCGCTGGCGAAAAAGGTCGGGCTTCGGACCAGCAAACGCATGGAATTTTTCAACGCGAAGATCGAGTGCCGATTATTAAAGTACGACTTATACGAGGGGACGCGGCGCGTGAAGGAATAGTGGGTCCCATGGCCAGGGGCTGGGGGATAACGCAGCAAGGGGCCGAGGTAACGCTGCAGAGTTCCGAGGTAACGCTACAAGCGCCCTCAATAGCGCTATACAGACTCTGGATAACGCTATAGGGATCTGAAATAACACAGCAGGGAGTCGCACCTATGAGCAACCCGAACATCAAACCGCCTGCCGACTGCTCAGCCATCCGCGTTGTGATGATGCCAGCCGACACCAACGCTGCGAACACCATCTTTGGCGGCGTGATCCTCAGCTACATCGACCAGGCGGGTTTTGTCGAAGCCCGTCGCCAGGCGCACCACAAATACGTCACCATTTCGTTGCACGAAGTGCGTTTCCACGAGCCGGTATTCGTAGGAGACGTCGTGAGCTTCAATTGCGAAACGGTCCGCGTGGGCAGGACATCCATCACGATTCTGGTGACCGTCGTCGCCGACCGTTATACGAATGGGGATTGCGTCAAAGTCACTGAGGCAGAGGTCGTGTTCGTCGCCATAGATGACAACTGCAACCCGATCCCCATCTTCCCCAAATAGCAGAAAGCGGACCCACCATACCGCATGGATCCAATCCACGGTACGATAGTGGCGCCCTTTGACCGACCGTAATGGTCATCCATTTGCGATCATGAAGGCAGTTGTTGGGCAGACCGATGACAAGGGGGCCGCGCCCTGTTTCTGCGCGGGTTATTGGGTTTCATTGCAGTTAAGAAACGCGGGCAGGAGTCCATGGGGTCATGACAGACAAGCGGAATACCTTGAGTCTGAACGCACAGCTTGAGGCAGAAATAGAAGCCAGACGTCAGGGTACAGCCAGTGCAATTGACAGCGAAAGTGACCTGTACGGTGCCATGGACGCGATCGATCCTGACCCGGGTGACACCGTTGGTCGAGCGATCACCGTGAACCAGCTGCGAGACGAGATGGTTCGTGCAATCAGCGAGGGCATTACCGCCACTGAGGACATCTATGACGAGGACGATGTCCTGCTTCTGGCTTCCGGATCAAAAATCACCAAACGCTTTCTCCAGCTTCTCCGTCAACGCAACATCGGAAAGGTTCGTCTGCGTCCCCCCGGTGATGCCCCCACTGCAACGCCGCAGAAGGCAGCCGCGATCACGCCTGCTCCAGCAAACCCGGTCAGTCCTGTTGCACCGGAAACGACTGGTGCCACCGTTGACGATGAGGATCTTCACACTGAAACAACCCGTATGCTGGACGAATCGCTCGAAAAAGAGCTGAGCAGAGCGATCCCTTTTCACCCGGTCAAACCCTGGCGACGTCCCAGGCTTGCGTTGAATGAATTGAAGGTGCGTGCAAGCCGAGCAGCAGATATTCACGCTGATACGACAGAGACAGTCGCCGACATCTGCAGTGCCCTCGAACGGGGACACGACCTTTCGTCTGCACCCCTGCGACAGTTCGTCACACAGTATGTCTCTATGACCGCCCTCGATTTTGATTTACTCCCTCTGATTGTCAGCATGAAAAAATCTGGCGAAGATTACCTGTACGATCACTGCGTTGACACGTCTCTCGTCAGCATGTCGATCGCTGCACAGCTGGGACTTCCACCGGAGCAAATCTCTGACGTGGGACTGGCGGGTATGTTGCAGGACATTGGCATGCTTCGTATCCCGGATGAAATTCGCCTTGCAGAAAGGGAGTGGACTGAATCCGAGCGACATATTATCGAGCAACACCCCATCCACACATTGAGCATGCTCGAGTCAATGCGAAAAATCCCCGACAGCGTCAAATACGTCTGTTACCAGACACATGAGCGAAACGATGGTAGCGGTTATCCCCGTGCAATCTCCGGCGACAAGCTTCATACCTTTGCTCAAATCGTCTCGATCGCCGACACCTACGTAGCCCTGACAAATCCGCGTCCTCACAGAGTCGCCATGAAACCTTATGACGCTGCCAAGGTCATTCTCATCGACGCCAGCGCAAACCGTTATAACAAAGCAATCGTTCGCGTGTTCCTCGATGCGGTGTCGCTGTTCCCTATCGGTAGCGATGTCCGGCTTAGTGACGGAACCCCCGCACGCGTACTCCGGGCCAATCCCGGAAAACACACCCGACCGGTCGTCGAAATGCTCGATTCTGCTGGTGAACTTACTGGTGTCATGGCAGATCTTCTCCATGAAGAAGACATTTGCGTGACATCGGCTCTGTGATCCACCCGACCCCCATAGAGTCTATCGCGGTCCTGAAGCAATCCCGGCTGTCGATCGACGCCCTCTGAGATTCACAAATATGCAAGGCAGTGATGACTGACGCATTTCGTCCGGGGCGCTTATAATCCCCCACCATATTCGGGTGATCGACTTACAACGCGGAGACGAAATCTTGTTCAGCAATCTCATATTCCCGGACGGGTTACCGACATGGGCGCTCATGGTGGAAATCCTGATCGCCGGCATGGTGGTGATCCTGTCCGGTGCAACACTGACAAAGCTGGCGGATCGCCTCGCCGTTGAATTCAACCTCGGCGGTGCGTTCGTCGGCGCACTGCTCCTCGCAAGTGTCACTTCGCTTCCTGAGGTTGTTTCAAGCTCCACTGCCGTCTGGATCGGGCAAACGAATATGGCCTTTGCTGCGATTTACGGAAGCTGCAGCTTCAACATCGTCCTTATTGTGCTCTTCAACCTCTATGTCGGCGGCGGTTCCATCCTTCAGGGACTCCCCCGCTTCCACTCGCTCAGCAGCTCGTTTGGGATCGTTTTGATGTGCATGTCGCTGCTGGGGATCATCCTGGTGCAGAAGTTTGGCGACTCGACTGCTGCTAACGTGTGCGAATGGAGCATTGCTATCCTCATCGCCATCACCTACGCATTTTGCATGGAAATGATCTCCCGCGCTGAATCCATGGATGTAGAACACATCGAGGAGGCAGTGCTGCCTGTTGACGCATCTCGAGCAGCTCTCAGCGTACGCAAGCCCGGAACCCCGGGACTGCTGCGGAACATCGTTGCCCTGTCGTCCG
>JAJRYY010000228.1 GCA_024275565.1 Planctomycetota bacterium | reverse complement strand
GCTTTGCTGCTGGGAAAGCACTGGCGGACAAGCCGCCAGTGGCCCCCGGCGCTTTGCTATTGATTTACGCGGTCTTGGTGGATGTTCGGTTGATCTTCGGCTCCCCCACCTCTGAAGAGGTGGGCCACACGGCTTGGGGAGCGGGCCACACGGCGTTGAATGAGGTGTGCCACACGGTCTGGGGAGTTTGAAGAGGTGGTGCATGCGCAGTGGTTGCCGGGGGTGTTGCGAGTCTGGAATTGAACTGAGGGTTCTCTGGATTGCTGCATGGGTTATCGAGCGTCGTCCATTTGAGGTGCTGGGGAAATATTGCTTGTGGGGTGGTGCTATTCTCGTAAGCTGAGGGGTATAGAGGTTCTTGAGCAATGGAGTGTTGAGATGAATGTGTTGGCGCGAAGGGTGTGTTGGCGGAGCTGGTGTCTGATCGTTGCGAGTGTGGTGGCGACGGGGGTTGGCGGTTGCGGGATGGGTGCGACTGGTGGTTCGGCTGGTCCTGTGGATGCGTTTGGCAATCCTGCGGTTGTGGGGGGTGGTGATGGTGGTGATGTGGCGGGTGACGGTAGTGGTGGGCCTTCGCGTGTTACTGTCGATTTGATTAATGGTACCGGTCTGGCGGTTGATGTTGCGTTTTTTGTGTCGGCTGACCCTGGTATTGCTACGCCGGATCAACTTTTTACGGATATTTTTCGCACGACTGAGGGGATCGGATTTCTTTCCGGGGGCGTACTCAATGCTGCTGAGTCTGCCCGGTTGCTCCTTCCATGTGATGCGGGGTTGTTTCTGGGGACGACGGGTGGTGTTTTTCTTGACCCGGTGTCTGGCGTAGCGCTTGTGGATGGGGGTGTGCGTCGTTCCGTGCGTCTTGGCCCGCAATTTGACTGTGGTGATCGGATCACGTTTCGATATATCCTGAACGCCGAGCAGCAACCGCAGACGACAGTCCGGGTAGAATAATGTTGTGCGTTGGCGTCTTCTGATACGAATCCTGATTGAGCGTTCTGCTGCTGTGGCGATGCTCTCGCCTGGTGTGGGAATGCTCGCTGTTGCTGTGGTGTTTGCGACAGTGCCAGTGTGTGTCCGCGCTCAGGATGTGGTCGAAGGTGTGTCGGTTGAGAGGGCTGATGGCGATGGCGAAGTCGATCTCCAGTCGTTGCTGAAGGAATACTTTTCTGGTGTGGATGTTGCGGAATCGGTCCGGCTGGAGGGTGAGATTCATGCGGCTGTCAAAGGGTCTGTTTCGGATGTTCTTGATGCGATGTTGCGGATGGTATTATGGGAGCCTGTTTCGCCGGGTCTGCACACGTTCGATTTTGCCGGTTTTCCGGACTGCGTTGTGCATGTACCGGAGGGGTATGACCCGAAAGTGCCACACCCTGTCACCATTGCGATTCTGCCTGCCGATCCGGGTGGTGTTTCGCCCCATGCGATGCGCGAACTGGCGTCGCACATTGTGTGCATGCCGAGGTCGTTCGATCGGGTGACGTTTCATTCGCGTGGTGATCGTGTTGAGGAGATTCGTGCGTTGTTGGCGGCGTTGCGGCGTCGATTTTCTGTGGATGGGGAGCGTGTTTATCTGTATGGGCGTGGGGTTGGGGGAGATTCTGCGTGGATGGTGTCGCTGTTTGCGGCGGATCTGTTTGCGGGTGTGTGGGTTGATGAGGGGGCGTTGTCTGTTCCCTATCGGCGGGCGTGGCAGCCGTTGCTGTTGGAGAATTTGCGGCGGACGCCTGTGCATCTGCGATGGACGAATGTTGCGATGCCGGTGGGTGAGGTGTTGAGCGGGCGGGCTGTGGGGGTGTCGCTGGCGAACTGGTCGGTGGTGGACATGGCTGAGAGGATGGGGCTGATGCTGACCTGGTGCGTGAGAGATGGTGCTGGTGTGGCTGGGGACAGTGTGGCTAGAGACAGTGTGACAGGTGACAGTGAGGGTGGTGATGTTGGGGCAGGTGATGTTGGGGCGTCAGAATCGGACATTGACGTACTGCTTAACGGTAGGCGGAGTGTTTTGGGGTCGGAGGTGTCTCGGTGGTTTCGGGATGTGGAGCAGGGGCGATGTGGGTGGTTGCGTGCTGGTGCGATGCGTGAGCCTGAGTGGGTTGGTGATCAGGTGGATGTGCTGGCGGGGCGTGGTGGTGACAGGTATGAGGTGGCGAGGGTTCTGTTTCGGGAGCGGATGGGTTATCTGTCGGGTCGGATCGTGGGGCAGCGGATTGAGGTGGAGAGTCGGCGGTGCGAGTTTGTGGAGTTGCATTTGCCGTTTGGGAGTGTGGATTTTTCGAAGCCAGTGACGATTTATTACCATGGGAAGCGGCGATTTGGGGGGCGGTTGATGCCGACGGTTCGGACGGTGTTGCGCTCCGCGCGTGAGGCGTGGGCGTTTGAGGGGGCGGCGTGCGTGCGCCTGCGTATGGGGCGTCGAGGACGGGTCGTTCCTTTTTGAAGATCGTCCGGATGGGCAGGAATTGGATCACGCGGTGCCGATTACGCGGTGCCGATCATATTGAAATGCGCCTTTCATGACGCATCACAGACTATGCTGACGGTTTGTCCGGCGGATCGATGTTTTGTCCTGTTCCGGAGAACCAGCGGTTTGTGGGTTGATCCGGGTGGGTATCGGAATCGGCGAATGATCCGTCTGAGCGAATGCGGTAGCCGAGCTTTTCGACGGTGACATGTTCGGCGTGCCCATCGCAGTAGATGACGTTTGTTTTTCCGAGGTGGCGAGCAGCCGCAGCGGTTCGGGGGCTGTCTGCGTCGCCTGTACCACGGTCGGATGCTTCGGTGAGACGTGGCGGGTCGAGTACCCAGCCGTGGTTTCCGAGCTGGTTGTAGCCGGTGCCATCGTTTTCATAGGGGCGTCGATCGCGGATGGGTACGCCTGCTGCGGTTCCGAGGCAGTCTGCTGCCAGCACGGTTCCGGAGAAGCTGCGAATGCGTGTTCTTGGTACGGGGAAGTTGTAGAATTTGCCTGCCGCCCGTCTGGCGTTTCCGAGGAATTGATGGTTGTATCCGTAGGCATAGTTTCGTTCGTCGATCCATTTTGGAACGGTGGGACACTGGTAGACTTTGTTGTCGTAATCCTGGCGATCGAAATCTGTTCTTGGCTGGTTGTAGGCGTATGCGCCGACCTGTTCGCCCATGGCAGCCACCCATCTCGGTCGATATTTGAGTCCGTTTCCGATTTCGTACCAGTTGTCTGGGTTGGATGTTCCTCCGGGTTGTTTGAAGAATCGCCCTGGGAGTGATATGTCGTTGTTGTCGTCGGCGTACATATGCCACCCATGGGAGAGTTCGCGGAGATGGGTCATGCAGAGGAGGCTTTGCGCTTGCTTTCTTGCTTTGGAGAGGCTTGGCATCAGGACTGCCATGAGCAGTGCGATGATGCTGACGACGACGAGTAGTTCGATGAGTGTAAACCCCGCGCGGGGTCTGGTGTATGGGGTACGCATAGTGATCCTCCGTAATCGATTGGCCCTGACTTGTGACGGTATTCTAGCGTCGCTGGCTGCGATGTGGAGTGAAATGTTTGCAATTTGTTGTCGGGATTGTGGTCGGTATCAGGCGTTTCCGAGGCGTGAGGCGAGGACGTCGGTCATGGCGTATCGACCGCTGGGTTTTCCGGTCAACCATGCAGCTGCTTCGATCGCACCCTTGGCGAAGGTGTCTCGTGATATGGCGGTGTGCTGGAGGGTGATGGTTTCACCGGTTCCGCCGAAGTGGACTTCGTGGTGTCCGACGACAGTTCCCATGCGGACTGCGTGGACGCCGATCTGCCCCTTCGGGCGTTTTCCGGCCTGCCCCTGACGACCGTGGACTGCCTGTGTATCGGGCGATCGGTCGGTGGCGTTGCAGACTGCATCCAGCAGTGAGACGGCTGTCCCGCTTGTAGCGTCGATTTTCTGGTTGTGGTGGTGTTCGACGATTTCGATGTCGTAGTCGGGTCCAAGTTGTTGTGCGACCTGTGCGACCAGCTCGATGAGGAGGTTGACACCGACGCTGAAGTTGGAGGCTTTGAGGATGGGGATGTCGGTTGCAGCGGATTCGATGGTTTCGAGTTGTGCGGGTGTGTGCCCTGTCGCACCGATGATGATGGCGGATGAGTTGGACCGGCAGTGGTCAAGCCACGTCATGGTTCCGGACGGGACGGAGAAGTCGATGAGGGCGTCGAAGGGGGTATCGCAGGTGTCGGAGACGGTGAGGGTTTCGCCCTGTACGCTGATGGATTGTCCGAGGCGTGGGTCGTCAGAACCGGTGAGCAGTGCAACGGTCTGGAATCGATCGTCGCCTGTGAGGCAGTCGATGATGCGGGTGCCCATTCTTCCTGTGGCGCCGAGTAGTGCTAATTTGATCATGATAGGGTTACCTGGATCTGTCATTTGATGCGTAACAATGCACCAGTGATGCTTAACAATGCACCAAGGCATCCTACCCGTTTTTTCCCGCCTGCGGCAAGGCTATTCAAACCGCAATCTCAGGGTTTTCAATCCGCTATATGGTGCTGGACATTTGCCATTGCGTTGGAAGAAGATCTCGCGAGCCCTCGTTTTTATCCGCGACAGACGCGTCTGTCAGCAGGTCGGAACCCATAATAGACGGGTACACCAGGATCGCCCTCTGTGGCATGGCGAATCAGGGACTGCGGTGCCGCTGGGTTTCATCTTCGAGGATTCGGCGTTCCTTTGGAGTGAGTGATTCAACGCCACTGGCGTGTACTTTGTCGAGGATGGCATCGATCATGCGGCGACGCTGCTCCGCTCGATCTGCTTCGCGTTCCGCAAGTCTGGCAGAGCGTTTTGCGCGCCAGCGCTGTATCAGAGAGGGACGGCGTTCATTTTCTGCATCATTGCTGTTGAGAGATGTGTAACCCTGTGAAAAATCGTACCCGAATTCATTTTCGTTCTCATATGCTCCTGCTTTGATGATTTGGCGCTGTTGCCAGCAGGTGAAATATCCGAAAAAGGCGATCGCCAGGAGCATGATGACTTGCGTGATGAGTCCGGTCAGACCGATGACGATCGCCCCCACCATTACGATCCCGGTGGCGAGGAGCGTAGCTGGTATAAACCCACGCCTGAACCACAACAGACATTGCAGAACACGTCCCCCATCGAGCGGGAAAACGGGCATGAGGTTGAACAAAAAAAGGATGTAGTTGAGCGTGAAGAACACGACAAGCCAATACTGCAATTCCGAACCCGGGGGTAATGAAGCCTGAAAGGGCGTAAATGGGTTCCAGGGGATGCGTTCCGCGCCGCCAAGCATCCAGAGGACCGGAATGGTGATGGCGAGATAGACAACATTGACCAGCGGGCCAGCCAAAACGGTGATCAGATTGGCTTTGGCGGTATGGGGCGGGCTGGTATAGGCGAGTCCGCCGAGAGGCCAGAGGAGAATTTCATCCGCACTTCCGCCGCTGTACCTTGCTCCGAAACAGTGTCCGAACTCGTGGGTCAGGACGATGAAGAAGAGCAATGCAACCGTCCCGAAACCGTGTACTACGCTTCTAAGTCCAGTGTCAGCCTGTAGTTGCTGAAAAAGAACGACCATCGCTCCCAGGATGAACAGGAGGTGGATGCGGATTCGGATGTTGAAGAGCGAACCAGCCGGTACAGACCAGTTGATGGGATTGTCGAGTGACCGGGCCACTGTAACTTGCTCCAAAAAACACGTCGCCACACACCATATCCGAACCGTGGCTGTCAGGGAGCGGATTCGTGGGAACCGTCCCGGACATATGTGCATCGGCGAAATCCGGCATGTGGGCTGCGTGCTTCTTTCGCCATCCACACTTCTTTTTGACTGGGCGGGTATTCTGTCTCAGAACCAGATTGATCGCCCTGTGTACAACTGTACTAAATTCTATCAGGTCTGCCCTGTTGTTTCTCTTCAAATTGTTGCCGTGCGGTGGCGTCAGCCAGTTCCCTTTTTTCCCTTTCCGTCAGGGAGGTAATCCCGCGATCATGGATCTTGTCCAGAAGACGATCGACCAATTGAGCGTCATCGCGTCGCTGTTTCATGCGTTCGCGGAATCCGCTGGTGGATGGCGTTCTGGGGCGACCCGCAAAACCCGACCCACCCGCGATACCGGGATTTCGGACGTTTCTACGCCATCGGAACCACCAGGCGTCTCCCTGGAGCGACCACCAGACGCCAAACGCAAGACCCGCCAGGTGGCAGGCGTCTCCTCCGGCGTTTCCCCCCTTCTGGAAGATATTGAAGGCGTACGCAGCACTCAGAACGATGGCAGCCGTGCGCATTTTCACCGGAAATATGCCATAAATCAGAAGTTCAGCCCGGGGGAACAGGACAGCGCCCGCTCCCAGGAGGGCAAGGACGCATCCGGAAGCGCCCGCCGCAGGCCCGCTCGGCAACCAGCCCGCGAGATTCAACGCCATATAAAAGAGCGAAGCAATGATCCCGGCGACGGTGTACACGCCGAAGAATTTACGCGGACCCCACAATTGCTCGAGAGGACGCCCGAGAAAATGGAGACCCAGCATGTTGAGAAAAATATGCCAGATGCCCCAGTGCAGATAGTCACTGGTCACGATGCGCCAGACCTGGCCTTTAAGGACCAGCCCCGTTTCCATGAAACCGAACTGGAACAGGGGCGACCCGAAAATCTCACCGCTCAACGGGCCTCTGCTCGGTGTGCTCATGGAGCAGAGGATGTAAATGGCGACGTTGATGACGATCAGGGTCGTCACCATGGATCGGGGTCTGCGGGCGTAGGAGCTGTACATCCCCTCGAGACCGGAACGCGGTGGAGGCGAAGCGTACTGACGGTCCTGCCAGCCCATGTTACGCTCCTCGATCGGTGAGTGGAGCCTGATTCGCAGCACAAGCGTGCTTCATTGTTTCGGCGTACTTCATCGTGTTGGCCTGCTTCATAAAATACGCTCCGAGGATCGCGATTGTTTTTCCATCGCGAATGCTGCCATCGTACATTGCCACTTTAACGCGTTCCGGTTCGAGAATTTCAACCCGAATCTGCTCTCCGGCGTCGAGATTCTGCTCGGTTTGCGTGAGATCGCTGGCGACGTAGCACTGCATCAGTTCCGTGCATATTCCCGGACTGGTGTAGAATTCCAGGAACGGTTCGAGCATTTTTGCGACATACCCCGCCTCCTCCTCCAGCTCGCGATGGGCGGTTTTGAGCGGATCTTCACCGATTTCGACCGTTCCAGCCGGTATTTCGAGCAACTCCTCCTCCGGAGCGTGTCGAAAATTGCGGATCATCACGAAGCGACCATCCTCGAGGATCGGCAGAATCGCCACAGCCCCGGGGTGAACCACGACGTCGCGAACGATCGGATTCCCTTCGATATCGTCGTATTTCCGGCGTTCGACGCTGAAAATTCTCGATTGAAGCAATTTTTCCGGCACGAGGTATACCCTTCTCTGATTCGTTCCAAGTCCAAAATCGGTACGCGCAGGAGATTAAATCGGTACGCGCGGAAGATTATAGGTGTGTGGAATGGGATCGCAAACCGGGATTTGTCAGATGTTCTGGATCGTTGTGTTACTCTGTAAGACAGGTTGTGTCGCGCATGGCTGGACGCTAGGATACGCCGCTTGATCTCAAAGGACTTCCGCGCGACTCGGGGACCGGTTGACCGGGCATACCGCGACTCGGGGACCGATTGACCTAGCATACCGCACGACGATACTGACCACATGACGAAACAGGCTGCATGACGAAACAGGCTGCATGACGAAACAACGGGTGCTTATTCTGGGGTCCACCGGATCGATCGGGCAAAACAGCCTGGAGGTTCTTGCTGCGCTGGAGGACATGTTCGAGGTCGTCGGTCTGGCGGCGGGAACAAGCTGGCAGATGCTGGCGGAGCAGTCGCAGCGATGGCGTCCGGAGGTGGTGGCCATCACGGATGAAGCATCTGCGGAAGAATTCAAGCGGTGCAGTGATAGCGGTGCAAGGGTGATTAGCGGTCCGCACGCTTTGTACGACATTGTCGAAGCCACGGAATTTGACTGCATCATCGTGGCGGTTGTGGGAGCGGCAGCCTTGCCTGCGACGGTGCTTGCTGTTCGGCGTGGCGGTCGTGTCGCGGTTGCGAACAAGGAGTCGTTCGTGATTGCTGGTCCGATAATATCGGCGTTGGCGCGAGAGTCTGGGGCGGAGGTATTGCCGATCGACAGCGAGCATTCTGCTGTTTTTCAGGCGATGCACGCGGGTCGGGCGTGCGATGTTTCCCGGATTGTGCTGACTGCATCCGGTGGTCCTTTTCGGACGTGGTCGGCGGATCAGATCGAGCATGCGACACTGAACGACGCCTTAAATCACCCCGTATGGAATATGGGGCCTAAGATTACGATAGACTCTGCCACGATGATGAATAAGGCATTGGAGATCGTGGAGGCTCGCTGGTTGTTTGATGTCCCGTCCGAGAAGATCGGGGTGATCGTGCATCCCGAGTCGATCGTTCATTCGCTGGTAGAGTTTCTGGATGGATCGATGGTTGCTCAACTTGGGACTCCGGACATGAAAACGCCGATTCAGTATGCACTGACGTATCCAGCCCGACTGCCGTGTCCGTCGCCCCGTCTTGACCTCGCTGAGATGCGGAATCTACATTTTCAGTCGCCTGATATGGAGCGTTTTCCGTCGCTTCGGCTTGGGTATGAGGTTGCGGAGCGTGGTGGAACGAGTGGTTCGGTGATGAATGCGGCGAATGAGGCTGCTGTTGAGTTATTTCGGGCTGGTGGTCTGGGGTTTGCGGAAATATCGCGGACGGTGGAATATGTGTTGTCCCGCCACGAATTGAAGAGTGATCCGACGATTGAAGATTTGGTGGTGGCAGATGCTTGGGCAAGAGATGAGGTAATTCGATGTACAGCTTGTTGATGAATTCAGGTGCCGACATGATGGCACAGGTTTCCATAATTTCACACATTTCGATGTTTGCAGCCGTTTCACCGGCGGCGATCTGGGACGCGATCTGGCCTTATCTGATGATTTTCGGCGGTTTCAGCATGGTCATCTTCATCCACGAGCTGGGTCATTTTATGGCTGCGAAGTGGGCGGATGTCCGGGTTGAGCGTTTTGCGATTGGTTTCTTTACCGAGGTGATTGGTTTTACGCGCGGTGAGACGCGTTATTCGTTCAATATTTTACCGCTGGGCGGTTATGTGAAGATGCTCGGTCAGGAGGATTTTGAGGACAAGGAAAACGAGCTGAAGTTCAAGAGCGATCCGCGTTCCTTTGCCAACAAACCAGTGTATCAGCGGATGATTATCGTGTCGGCTGGCGTGGTGATGAACATCATTCTGGCTGCCTTCCTGTTCGTGATCGTGTTTATGTATGGTAAGCAGGAGAACGTGACGACGATCGGGCATGTTCTGCCAGAGTCTCCGGCCGCCCTGGCGGGTCTTCAGCCAGGTGATGCGATCAAGCAGATCAATGGTCGAGAGATCCGTGAGTATCAGGAGATCAAATTTGCAGTGATGTTGGCGGACCCCCACACGCCGCTGGATTTTGCGGTTGAGCGTGATGGCGAATTGATGCATATTGACGTGAAACCACTTCCATCGCAGCAGCGCAATCTTCTGCAGGTTGGGATCGCCCCAGCCACCGGCCGTGATGTGGTGTTTCCGTTTGGTTCGCAATTTGACGAAGACAACCCGGAGCATTTGCAGGCTGGTGATCAGATCGTCGCGATCGGGGACGTTGAAATCACGGAGACATCGCATCCTGGTGGGATAGAGCAACTGTTGCGTTCTCCAGACGGGAAGCCGATGCGTGTGACGGTCTTGCGTTCCGACAAGCCCACGCATTCTGACGGGTCGGTAGCCTCCGGGCAGCCCGGTGTGGCGTCGGGGGCGGGCGATTCGGCTGCTCCGGAAGCTGAGTTGCCCAAGCGGAGGCTTGACGTACTTGTCTTCCAGCAGATGGGCATAGAACCGAGTGATCCCTTTGGAAATCGCGATACGCGGAATGTGCTTGGTCTGATTCCGCTGGTGCGGGTCAGTGCGGTTCATGGTGGTGGTCGAGCTGAGTTGGCGGGTCTGAGGGTTGACGACATTTTTCTGAAGTTCGGATCGCATGATTTTCCCACTCAGAAGCAGATTACCAGCGCGATTCGCGAGAGTGTTCGCAAGCCGCCCGAGGGTTCGGATGTCACCTGGCGGCAGCAGATTTACAATCATTACACCTGGAATCCGGAGCAGGACATTCCCATTGAGATTCTTCGGGACGGTGTGCGTAAGTCGATGGTGATTACGCCCAAGATCAAGAAGGGTGCATCGCCGCGTGTTGGGATGGAATTGCGTGGTGCAGCCATCGACCATCTTCGTGTGGCGGGTGTCCTGGAGAAAATTCACGACAGAAAGAGTCCAGCGGCGGAGGCGGGCATCCCGAGTGGTGCTTTGATCCAGTCTGTCAACGATGAGCCTGTGACATCGTGGGCAGAGTTGATTGATGCGTTTCGCCGGAATGCCGGGTCGTCGGTGAAGCTCACTTATACGACATTTGAGGGGAAGACGATCGCCTGTGATTTCCGCGTTCCGCACTGCCTGCGGACCAAGCTGAATCTTTCAACCCTGGCGAATGTTGAGACGGTCAACAATCAGCGTACGATTACGGTGGAAACCACCGTCCGGTACAGGGAAGTATCCGCTTCTCATCCTTATGGTCTCTACCTGCTTCTTCAGAAAGCACTGGAGGACGCGGGTGGTGTCTCGGCGACGGTGAAACTCGAATATCGTGAGAGGCCTTATGGTCCTTTGAAGGTTGCCGAGCTTGAGATTACTGAGGATACCGTTGATCCGTGGCTTGGGCGTGTGCGTTATGGTGCTGGTGTGAGCATGCAGCTTCAGTACCAGATACTCAAGGCAGATGGTCCCCTGGATGCACTTTCGATTGGTTTGCACAAGACGTGGTATTTCGTGATGCAGGTGTACACGATGATGGAGCGGATGATCTTCTCGCGGAGTGTCGGCGTGGAGCATCTTTCCGGTCCTGTTGGGATCGTCAAGCTTGGAAGCGATATCGCCCGGGTAGGATTCTTGCAATTGTTGTTCTTTCTTGCGATCATATCCGCGAACCTTGCGGTGATTAACTTTCTTCCGCTTCCGATCGTGGACGGGGGGTTGATGGTGTTCCTGATTATTGAGAAGATCAAGGGCTCGCCCGTGAGTCTGAAGGTGCAGGTTGCAACGCAGGTGGTTGGGTTGTGTCTGATCGTTTCCGCCTTCCTGTTTGTGACGTTTCAGGACGTGTTGCGACTGGCGGGGTAATTTATGTGTGTTATGACGGACGTGTGTGTTGACGGACGTGTGTGTTGACGGACTGGGCACTGGCTGGATGTGGGCTGGGTGCGGACTGGTCGCTGGCTGGATGCGGACTGGGTAATACCCTCGGATTGCTATGCTAAGTCACTCTAATTTGTTGATTGTCATCGAGCTTGAAGGGGCAGTGGTTGACGTGGAACCGGCCCATTGGCACGCGTACAGCCAGACGGCTGAGGCGTTTGGCCTGCCGCGAACGGATCGTGCGGCGTTCTGGCGGATCGTCCGGACTGGAAAACCGCTCGCTCAGGCGCTCAAGGGTATCAAGCCGAAGCAGTTGCTCGAGTTTGAGGCGAAGTATCAGGAAGCACTCGAATCCGACGCGGCCATCGAGCAGTGTACCCCCCAGCCAGATATGGAACTGGTTCTGCCAAAGCTCAATCGGTTGGCGGCGGTGGCGCTCGTGACGGCGGGTAAGAATCGTGCTGCGAGGCAGGCGCTGCTTGATGCGCATGGTCTTTCGATGCACTTTTTGCGTATGACGGGGTTGTCGGCGCGTCTTGATGCGCGGACCGATCAACTGCGTGAATTCACCGAAGAGAACGCGCGATGCGTGGTTGCTTCTACGGGGGATGTCGTGACGCGGTCGGCTGCTCTGGCGGGTGTGCTGGTGGTGGGCGTGAACGCTGCGGGGGCAACATCGCAGCGATTGACGCAATGCGGAGCGCAATTGATCTACCCCGATCTGGCTGCCCTGGCCTGTGAAGTTGATTCTGGTGCAACAGCCCTGATCCGAAACGGTTTGCTCCCTGCCCGTGAGGTCGTCAGTGGTTCACCGTTCGTCGTTCCCGACCATGATCGTGGTCGGAGGTCCGGCGGCGGTTATAGAAGCCGGAGGTGATGCCATGGGCGCCACCTCGCGGAGTACCTCCCATATCGTCCTGTTCCTGGTGACCTGTGGTCTTTTTTCGACCACTGCGATTTCGCAACCAGATGGTGATACAGGAAACGACAGCCTGACCCCGAAAAACCCCATTCGCGTGGAATCCGTCGATGCGACGCCTATTGTGTTCGTGGAGCATGTTGGTCCTTACTGGCGTGTGGGGCAGGCGTTTCGTGTCATTTCAGACTGGATGATCCGGGAAGGTGTCCACGCGCCGATGTTCGCGGTTTATCTCGACGACCCCATGCAAACCGCTGCCCAGTCGCTGCGGGCCCGGGTAGGTTGCTTTTATGACGGATCACCCGAAGACGAAGGATTCATGAGTGACACCGTTGTGGCACACGTCGTCGCCATCATGACGCTTCCTGAAAGAAGTACGCCAAGTCCGATATTCCACCATCAGCTTGCAGAATGGGTGCAAGCCAATCATTACGTGCCCGACGGTCAGGTGATGGAGGTGTATCTTCCGGGCGACGGGCGACGGGCGACCATTGAAATCAGGATGCCAGTGAAGATGCGTGGCGTGGAGGCAGAACCTGCTCCGGACATCGCAGCCGAAATCCGTACGCTGCCCGAGATGGAAACTGTTGCGGTGGATGCGTTGCTGGCGATGGGTGCATACGATCGTCTGGCGATGCGCATTGTACCGGATGCCCGCTTGCTGGATGGATCTCTGCGGGCGTGGCTGATCGATGTTTGCGATCGATTCAGGGTGATTCGTGGGATTGCGCTGGAAACCATGGGCGACCATGCTCAGCCCATCGACGCGATGCTTTCGCCGGTGGTGGAGCGTGGCAAATCGCTTCGTGAGGCGTTGGTCACGGCTGAGGGATCGAAGCGTTCGATGCTGTCCGACGTTCAGCAGCGTCGTGTAAGGTCCGATATTCTGCGGATGTTGGATCGGGTCATGGTTCGTGTGCATATGAAGGTGCTCGCGGGCGATAAGCTCACCGATGAGTTGGTTGAGGCGTTTCGTGAGGTTGAGGTTTCGGTGTATGGTGTCGGTGGTGGTTTGGACCAAATGAAAACGGCGGTGGATAACAAAGATTAAGGGTTGATGATGAAGCATCGAAATTGTGTGGTTTCTGTTGCGGTGTTGATGGGGTTG
>JAJRYY010000227.1 GCA_024275565.1 Planctomycetota bacterium | reverse complement strand
TTCCGGCGAGCGACCCTTCGTATCGGCCTGTTTATGGGGGTCGGAGGGCTCGCCGCGAGCCAGCCTGCTACGAATGACGGCAGGCCGTCGGCAGGTATGCGGCCTGCCTTCAGTCTCAGTCTCACATCTTGATATAAATGTCGCACTTGACATTTATTGTTCGTTTGAGCGGCGTTCTATGGCCATCAAAGGCAGTTTTTGAAAGCGTCCACTGTTTCGAGCCCTGTATCGCCCAGTGATATTGATCGCCCAGTGATGATGTTCGCCCGGTGATATTGAACTTCACCCCGTTTCCTGATCCATCCACAGAATTGGCAAGTTTGGCATCTGTACGCACAGCCTGGGGCAGAGCAGATGTGCGTGCCCGGCTGCGCGTTGTAATGCTCGCCTGGTCAGCGATTGCCTGGACTGCGACCGCCTGGTCTGGTTGAAAATGCTTGCCTGGTCTGCGCTCTTCTGATCTTCGATCGCCTGGTCTGGTTGAGGCTGCGATCTGATGTGTTGGTCTGAATGACTGCATGCACACTCGCTTTGAACGATATTGTTCACCCGGAATCGGGGCGATGGGGGATTATGGCGTGGCATTGCTGCGGGCCTGGTGTCTGAAGGCCTTGCGGGGCTGGTGTGTGGGAATCTGGTGTGTGAGGGTCTGGTGTTTGGGGGTCTGGTGCCTGAGGGTCAGGGTTGCTGCGGTCATGAGCAGGATCGCCATCGCCATCATGCTCCATGTACCAGCCGTCGGGACCGGTACGCCGGCTGCTCCGATGACAGCGATGCGTCGTGGATTGCTGAGGCCTGATATGACGATCTGATCGTTCGAGCCATCCAGATTCGCGCGATGAACCGTTCCGTCAACAGAATTGGTCCAGTACACACGTTGATCTTCGGGGACCACGGAAATGCCGAATCCACCACTGCTGGCGATCGTTTCTATGTCGGTTCCGTCAAGGTTTGAGCGTTGCACGCCTGTATCATCGAAATACAATTTTCGGGCGACGAGATCGAGTGCTACAGCTCTTCCAGAAGACGCACCGGTGATAAGAACCTCGGGGTTCTGGCCGTCGAGATCCGCACGCCGGACGCTGTCCAGGCTGGTGACCATGTAGTACATTTTGCCACCTTCAACATCGAGTGCGATCGCGGTAACGTGTGCTCCGAGCATGTCGAGCAGCTCTACGCTGGTCCCATCGAGATTGGCTCGTTGGATTCTACCTTCCGCAACGTCCACCCAGTAGAATTTGTTGTTCTCCAGGTCGAGGGCAATATCGGCTGGCGTCCCCTCAATCGACATGACAATCGTGGGGTTTGAACCATCAAGATTGCTGCGCATGATCCGGGCATTCGGGGATCCTCCTGAACCCCAGTATATATGATCAGACGTCGTATCAATGGCGAAATTGGAGAGTCCTGCCTCCTTGAAGATTGTGACGATGTTCTCCCCGTTCAGATCGCTCCGCTGTAATTGATTGTCTGGGAAGTTATTGTCGATCCAGTAGATATTCTGAGCGACCGTCAGATCGACCGAAACTCCGCTCGACACCAGGAACAGCACCATCGCGCAGGTTCGCTTCATGGTATTCCCTTTCATTCATTCAGGGGCAGGATACTTGCGTCCAAAAGCCCAAAACCATATTTCACCGGGTACACTGTCTAATGTTTGCTGTGTACAGACTATTGCATAAATCAAATTGTTTTCGAATGACGCCACTGGACGGGTATGAGCAGCTTGTTTCGATTGGCTGAGTTTATCCGGGGCCTGCACGTCGTTGCTGTGAGCCTGCACGTCGCCACGATGGGCCTGCGTTTTGTCACGATTGGCTTGCAGTTTGTCGATGTGTTTCGGTCTGTCATTGTTCTGGTATGCATGATTTTTGCCAGCCTCCTCAAAAACGTGGAGCAGTCCTCCTGCTCTACCCATATAACACACAGGGTGATCTACTTTTTCTCGTGCGGAGGGGAGATTTGGCTTGTTATTGGGGAGTCGATACGCCTTGGCGCTGTTGTGAGGGGCGTTTTTTGAAGTGAAACTTTTTTTGTTTTTTTCCGTCGGACACCAAACCCGACGTCTCCTGACGCCAATAGACGACCCCAGCCGAGGGCGGCTGGGCCACACGGGTCACGGTGTCAAATGACGCTGTGGCCGGCGTTGCGGGCTGGGAGATCCCACAGTTGGTAGAGGTTGTGGTGCATGGCGTGCGGTGGGTCTGCCATGGGAATCGTTGGGGTGGTTTGCGAAACGTGGATGCCAATGGTGGAGGCAGGTCAACCTTTCGCCTTGAGGCGAAAGAACGACCTGCCCTACAGGGTGCGTGACTACATTGAAACGGCCACAGTCGGGGGCGGCTGTGCTACATGCGCCCTCACGTTCACATCTTCGCCAAAACTGTCACGGACCCTTGCGGGCTGAGGGTGACGATCTGGCGATGCTCCAATCATCGATGTTCGCATTGGCCTGATGCCGCGGAACAGAGGGAAATTTAACTAGGTTCTGTCTGAAAACTCATGAATTTTGGGTCATTGAGCCGAATGCATGAATAGGACGTTCATGGAAAGGAGTCCATCATGCTGCGACATCGGCTCACGGATGAGCAATGGGATTTGATTTCAGATTTGTTTCCCA
>JAJRYY010000226.1 GCA_024275565.1 Planctomycetota bacterium | reverse complement strand
TGCCTCCACCATGTGCATCCGCCCGGTAACAAAGCCACAACACCGGGTGCCACTGGCGGCTTGCCCGCCAGTGCTATATGACTGCACAGGGATATGAAATGACAGGGGGAATGGACATGCCAACACCACAGGTTTACGCAGCCATGTAGGCCGGGCACTGCCCGACACCGGTAGCAGAGAGGGCATGTCGCCCTTTTGAGCACGCAATCTACGAAACTCTGTCCTGCCTCTTGGTTGTAGATCCAGGACAATCGCTTTTCCGGTAGCCCAGACCGTCGTAAATGGGTAAACTCTCCACGATCACCATGATTAACAAGGTGCAAGCGAAGCACAACAGGAGACACCCACAAGGCGATGCACACAATCCGAAACTACATTAACGGCGAGCTGACCGACCCCGCATCCGGCAAATACCTCGACAACGTCGATCCATCCACAGGAACGGCCTACGCCAAAGTGCCAGACAGTGACACTGAAGACATCAACCGCGCAGTAGAAGCAGCCGAAAACGCCTTCCCCGCATGGTCTGATTTGCCAGCCGACGAGCGATGCCGGCTCATGCTGAAAATCGCCGATCTCCTCGAATCACGCATGGACACCTTCGCAAAAGCAGAGTGCATCGACAACGGAAAACCCCTCAAACTCGCCCGATCCCTCGACATCCCCAGAGCGGTGAAAAACCTCCGATTCTTCGCCACGTCTATCCTGCACTTCAACTCCGAATCCCACGCGATGGACAACTCTGCAATCAACTACACCCTCCGTCAGCCACGAGGCGTCGCCGGCATCATCTCCCCCTGGAACCTCCCCCTCTACCTCTTCACCTGGAAAATCGCACCAGCCCTCGCCACCGGAAACACCGTCGTCGCCAAGCCCTCAGAAGTGACTCCCATGACAGCATTCATGCTCGGCGAGCTTTGCATCGAGGCAGGTTTGCCCCCCGGCGTACTCAACATAGTCCACGGCCTCGGCCCCAAAGCGGGCGACGCATTAACCACCCACGCCCGCGTACCCACGATCTCCTTCACCGGCGGAACCCAGACCGGAGCAGCCATCGCAACAGCCGTCGCCACCATGTTCAAAAAGCTCTCCCTTGAGATGGGGGGCAAAAACCCCAACATCGTCTTCGCCGACGCGGATATAGACGCCGCCCTCTCCGGCAGCACCCGCGCAGCATTTGCCAATCAGGGTCAGATATGCCTATGCGGCTCGAGACTCCTCGTGCAGCGAAGCATCCACGACACCTTTGTCGAGCGATTCGTGGAGAAGACTCGGACCCTGCGTCTCGGCGATCCGCTCTCCCCCGACACCGACCAGGGCGCCGTCGTCTCAAAGTCGCATCACGAAAAAATCCAGTACTACGTTAATCTCGCCAGAGAGGAGGGCGCCAAAATCCTCACCGGTGGCCAAGTACCAGACCCCGTGAACGATCGCTGCAAGGACGGCTACTTCTACGAACCCACAGTAATCGGAAATCTCGACGCGGATTGTCGAACAAATCAGGAGGAGATTTTCGGACCTGTTACTGCGATTATTCCGTTTGAGGATGAGGAAGATGCCCTGCGGATTGCGAATTGTACGCGGTATGGGCTGTCATCCTCGATCTGGACTACCAGTGTTTCGCGGGCTCATCGGATGGCTGCGACAATTCACAGCGGGACGGTTTGGATTAACTGCTGGCTACTACGGGACTTACGCGTTCCGTTTGGGGGTACAAAATCCAGCGGTGTGGGCAGAGAAGGTGGCTTTGAAGCCCTTCGATTCTTCACCGAACCGAAGAATGTCTGTATACATATTCCATCTCATGGGCCATCTGATTCCATGTCAGGAATTGTATGATTCCCGAAAAAGCTATAATTCTGGATAGGTTTTTATAATATGAGCGAGTCTTCATCTCAAACACCGGAACCCGTCATGAGTCAGCGAGCGCCGGAACCCGTCGGTGCCTATCCCCATGCCAGACGTGTGGGCGACCTGCTTTTCCTGTCGGGCCTTGGTCCGCGCGAACGTGGGACGAAAATCATCCCCGGCGTAACGCTGGATGAGTCGGGGAATATTACCCAGTACGACATCGAGACGCAGTGCCACTCTGTATTCCGCAACGTGCGTACCGTTCTGGAAGACGCGGGTTCGGGCTGGGAGAAGATTGTGGATATTACGGTGTTTCTTACAAATATGAAGGACGATTTTAAGGCGTTTAATCGTGTCTACGCCGAATACTTCAAGGACAATCGCCCTGCCCGTACGACCGTGGAGGTGGTCGCGCTGCCTACGCCTATCGCGATTGAACTCAAGGTGATTGCAACGGCTTAGCGGGGGTTACCGGGCTGCATGACACAGTCCCCAGACTGGGGGGCAGTTGGGGGGCATGATGAAACGTCCCCAGCCGGGGGCGGCTGGGCTACATGAAGATGCATGATGAACCGTTCCCAGACTGGGGCGGTTGGGGTGCATGAGGCAGTCGTTATGCTGTCATGTTGCACATGCAGATCGGGGGGCAGTGGCAATCGGTGATCTCCGACTGGTTGCCGGGTTTGTTCAGGAAATCCTTCGCCTGGCCGATTGCACCCGGCAGACCTGGACGGTTATCACGGGACCACTCGTCGGACATTTCCACTATGTGCTTTGCAGCATTAAAAATGTCGCGGTCACTACGGATGCAACCGGAACTGTATTCAGTTTCTTCGTCGCACGATAGCTGAATATACGCAGCACGAATTTCTCCGGAATCTAGCCCGCATATTTCATGAGACGTTATTGGGTTGTTTGTCTGGGGGATGGTTCCTTCAGTCAGGTGGGGATGGCTGATTGTGGCGTTGCGTGCGCACAACACCCCCTGTCCCATAGCGATTTCGAATTGTACACAAGAAC
>JAJRYY010000225.1 GCA_024275565.1 Planctomycetota bacterium | reverse complement strand
CTGGAAATCTGGGAGCCTGAGAGGTTGATCCGATTGAGTCATACTGTACATTTTGCTACCATTGCGGTCTGATAATCTGATCCCCTGGAAAATTGCGGACGGAAATTCACATGTCCCAGACTCGACCCCCGGTTCCGACGGATGGTCCCAGACAGCCACTCCATGCCGATCATTCAGAGCTTCGCGTCCAGGACATCATGACAACTCCAGCGCATTGCGTCGAGATGGATGATTCGATCTTAACTGTGAAGCATCTATTTGAGCGTGAACGGTTTCATCATGCCGTCATCCTGAGGCAAGGCCGGGTCCATGGTGTTGTATCGGATCGGGACATCTTGAAGGTGGTCAGTCCCTTTGTCGGCAACGAGATGATGGAGCGTACACAGGATCTCAACACACTGAAGAAACGCGTTCATCAGATCATGTCCCGGGATCTGATTACCATCTCACCCGATAAAACCATCACGGAGGCAGCGGTGTTGATGGTTCAGGAACGGGTGTCCTGCCTGCCAGTCGTGGACGATGATCTATCCCCCCTGGGCATCGTCACGTTGCGAGATTTTGTTGCATGGGTGTTGGGCCAGGTGGGTTAAAACGCCTGCCACGATTGGCAACGAGTCATGAGTATCCCCACCATGCCCAGGTGAATGGGATCTGATGCCTGAAGGGTATTCCCTTGTGACTTTGCACTTGTTTCCAATGGGTATCCGAAAGCCACGGGCGCTTCCGGGACAATGTCTACTGGGAAGTGTCGCCGTATGCACTGACGATTCGCTTCACCAGCGGATGGCGGAAGATGTCGGTTTTTTCCAGCCGGACAACCCCCACGCGTTTCACACCCTCCAGCCGTTTGACCGCATCCAGAACGCCACTGCGCTGGCCGGGGGTAAGATCGCTTTGGCTGTCATCGCCGGTGACGATCATTTTGCTGTCGGTCCCGAGACGCGTCAGGAACATGAGCATCTGTGAGGGTGTGGTGTTCTGGGCTTCGTCGAGAATGATGACCGATTTGTTGAGGGTGCGACCACGCATAAAAGCCAGCGGGATGACTTCGATGACGTCTGAGGCGATCAGTTTCCGGATCGTGTCGATGCCCATCATGTCGTTGAGGGCATCGAAGAGGGGGCGGAGGTAGGGGTTGACCTTGGCGCTCAGGTCGCCGGGGAGATAGCAAAGCTTTTCACCTGCTTCGACGGCGGGTCGGGCGAGGACGATCCGGTCGATGATCTTTCGCTTGAGGAATGAGGCTGCCACCGCGACGGCGAGGTATGTTTTTCCAGAACCAGCCGGTCCGAGGCAAAGCGTCAGATCATTTTCTTTGATGGCGGTGATGTATGCTTTTTGACCCGGTGTCTTCGGGACGATTTTCACGCCGGGCAACAGCACGGAAAGCCCGGATTCTTCGTCCGGACCCTCGAACTGTGCGGCAGATGCGATCGCCTCCTCAACATCGCTCTCGGTAAGATCCCCTTTGTTACCGAGTGTTTTTTGCAGGATGCCAATCGCGTCGGCTGCTTTTTTGACACCGCTGGAATCTCCGGACAGTCGAATGACACCGTCGCGCGCGGCGAGGCGGACGCCAAAAGCTGCTCGGATGACACGTAGATTCACATCGCTCGGGCCAAATAGAGCACCGGCCGTAGCGTCATTTTCAATCGCAATGCTTACATCCACTGTATCTCGTACCGTACCTTCCTGTGCTTTGGGCGATGTCTCCACAGGGACCACCACAAGTGTGCATCACCACGCCATGCAACGATCCATGATAGCCGGTCCATCGCATACCGATCAAGGTTTCACCCTGTCATCCAACGCTACAGCACGCTCCAGACATGCGTCAGCAGAAACCACGCGACCGGCGTGGCGAAGATGGCGCTGTCGATGACGTCGAGGACGCCGCCCATACCCGGGACGAGCGTGGAGGAATCTTTCATGTTGGCTGTCCGCTTGCAGAGAGACTCGAACAGGTCGCCGATCTGACCCACGAAGGCGAGAATCAGGCCAAAGAGCGCTGCCTGATAGGGTTTCATCTGGATGAGGATGTTGGTCGCATCTACGACGAAAAGACCAAACCGCACGCCAGCGGTATCGAGGGATGGGGCATCGGGCTGGGCGGAAATGCCAACATAGTGCAGGGCGACTGCGATGGTTGCACTAGCGAACAGGCCTCCCACGAATCCCTCGACGGTTTTGCCCGGACTGATGGCCGGAGACAGCTTCGTGCGACCGATCGCCTTACCGACATACAACGCACCGATATCCGCAAATGATGTCACGAGCAGGACGATCACAAGTGCCCACACGCCATAGGCAGCGTCGCCAAGGGCGTAGTCGCAGCGGAGGTGAACGGCGAAGGATGGCAATAATCCCAGATAAACGACGAGGAACATCGTTGCGGAGACATCGGCGATCGCGGTGGGCGAGGGTCCGCGACGGATGTGGGCGATGGCTGCCAGCAAGGTGATGGCTGTCAACCAGATGATCTGCCAGTCGAGGCTGGCCGTGACATCCGTGACGCCATCGCCAATGATTTCGCCCGCGATAAGCCACGGCGAGAGGACGAGGGTCATGCTCCCGATGTATGCGACTGGAGCGTGCGGATTCAACCCGACAGCACGGAGCATGTGAATCATCTCGACCATACCGAGGATTATCACGCCCACGATGGCGAGGGGGATCAAACTGCCCTGCCGGAGGAGGGTGGGGAGGAACCATATTTCAGAGGACTGCTCGGCGATGCGATTGTCCAATGATGCGAGCGCGAGGAGGGTCAGGACAGCCAGTGTGCCAGTGACGACGCGTTTGATCACTCCAAAGCGCTCCTCTTCTTCACTCTTCCCAATTTCACTAGTTCGGGGTGGACTGCTGCGGGAAGGATATTTGCAAAGACAAGACGAATACAAAACGACAGCCTAATGCCAGGCAGAGCCCGTGTCCAATGTATGGGCGATGAGGCGATGCGATAGGTGTTTAGCACGCGATGCCCTCATGGTGCATACCGCGCGGAAGACCCATGGTTCTCATACGCGCGGGGGATGCGACGGCGGACGCAAATCAACATCCTCAAACAGGCGGACATAGCTTTCGTAACGACCAGGGTCGATCTCGCCGTTCTCAACAGCCTCAATGATCGAGCACTCGATCTCGTGCGTATGCGTGCAATCGGCAAATTTACAATGCTGAAGACGCTCCACAAACTCCACAAAATATTGCTCAATCTCAGCCCGAGGAACACACCCAAGATCAAACGATTTCACACCCGGCGTATCGACCACATACGCCCCACCACCAGGTATCGCACTTTCCGAATCACACCCACTTCCCGAAACACACCCAGCAGAATCAACCCCATCCGCATCACCCACATCCGAACAGCTCCCATCCGAATCACCACCAGACAACGCATCCCTGTCCAGCTTGATGAGTCGCGACCGCGTCGTCGTGTGTCGCCCCTTGCGCGTGTCTTCCACGACCAGGCCAATCTCGAGATCCAGCGTAGGATCCACCGCGTTCAACAGAGAACTTTTGCCCACCCCACTTTGACCCGCCAGCACACTCGATTTCCCCAGGAGCAGCTTTCTGAACTTCTCCAGACCCGCACCCGTCGTCGCGCTCGTCCCGATCGTCGTGTAACCGAGCGACTGGTATATCGCCAGGAACGAACGTACCTCATCATCCTCAGCCAGGTCGATCTTGTTCAAACAGATCACCGGCGACATATTCCCCGCCAAAGCAGCCACAATGTAGCGATCAACCAGGTGCGGCTTGGGCGTGGGAGCGTAGGCTGAGGCAACGATAATGACCTGATCGACGTTGGCAGCCACGGTATGCGCGCGACGACCGGTGACGCGCTTGAGCACGCTCTTCCGCTCTGCCACCGAAACGATCACCCCCTCCTCCTCAACGCCCTCGCGGTCCGACGGCGGTAGAAAACGCACCCGGTCTCCAACCGTCACAGCATTTCGCTCACCAATGCTCCGCGTCCGCAGAACACGGCGAATCGTGCAAGGCCAAACCCGCACACCATCATCCACGTCCGCGATAGCGCCATAGATCGTCACAATCGTCCCATCGCGACACTGCGCATCCTCAGCACCCTGGGTTGATCCATCCACAACCGTGCGTTTACGGGACAGATCACCCTTCGCCACAACACGCTCACTGCTGCTCGCATCCAGCGTGTCAGCATCGTCCTCACGGTGCAGCCGGGTCCAGTCTTTCGGGCGGCTTGGCTTCTCGCGATTCTGGCGAAACTCCACGCGCTTGAGGTTTTTCTGACCAGGACGCTTCTTTTTGGGTTTTCCCATGGCAGGATTGTCCCAAATGGTTAAGTTCGGTGTCAAGTGGTTAAGTCGATTCTATCGTCGAGACTCAAACGACAGTCGCTTGACTCAAACGACAGGTGCTTGACCACAATCGGGTGCCACTGGCGGCTTGTCCGCCAGTGTGTTTGCAACGGCAGGGGCGGACAGACCGCCACTCGCACCCATCAATCAATGGCTGATAGAACACCCCGGACACTCAACAACTCGTCGGAGGTATGAATGGATCGACATTTTGCGGACAGTCTTATGGCTGCGATCGAGGAAAAAGGCTCACCCATCTGCGTTGGGCTTGATCCGAGACTGGATCGACTCCCCGCTAATATTCTCACGGATTACGGTCCGAACGACCCCCTTGGTGCTGTACGGACGTATTGCATGGGTGTTCTGCAAGCAGTCGCACCGGTCGCTCCGATCGTCAAGATCAACATCGCCTATTTCGAGGTGTTCTTCGGGGCAGGCGTCTCACTCTATTACGAACTCGTCCACCACGCCCACGAACTGGGAATGCTCGTCATTGGGGATATCAAACGGGCGGACGTAGGGCATACAGCCGAGATGTATGCACAAGCACACCTGTGTGATCCGCCCAAATCCAGCCCGCCCAAATCCGGTCCGCCCAAATGCGGCCCGCCCGACTCAGATCCGCTCGAATCGGTCTCTGCGATCACCCCGAAGCACATTCCAGACGCTGTCACGCTCAATGCCTATTTCGGAATCGACGGCCTGAAACCATTCATCGACGCGGCTGAGACATTTGGTCGAGGCCTGTTTCTGCTCGTCCAGACCAGCAATCCATCAGCAGTTGAGGTACAGGGATTACGGGTGCATAATGGCGAAACGGTATGCGAGCATGTAGCAAAACGGGTGGAGGAATGGGGATCAGGGCTGGTGGGTGCGTCAGGGTACAGCTCAATCGGAGCAGTGGCTGCTCCGCACGGTGCGGAATCGATGAGAAAACTCCGCGATCGCATGCCACACGCCATTTTCCTCGTCCCGGGCTTTGGAGCACAAGGACGCACCGCGGAGGATGTCGCTCCCTGCTTCAATTCCGATGGCAGGGGCGCCCTCATCGCAGCCTCAAGGAGTGTGATTTACGCGTTTGAGAAAGATCAGGCGAGCGACTGGGTGCAGAGCATCGGTCGGGCATGTCGGGAATTTGCCGATCAGGTCGGCGTGCTTGTAAAGTGATAATGTCAATGTCGGAACGCGAATCGTCACCGGGCAATGAATCGTCACTGGGCAATGAATCGTTCAAGGGGCGCCGCGTAGTCATCATGGGCCTCGGGCGATTCGGCGGCGGGGCGGGTGCTGCTCGCTACCTGGCGGAACAGGGTGCGCATGTTCTGGTCACCGATTGTGCAGACGCAGAAGAATTGCGGAAATCCGTTGACGAATTATCGGACCTGAGCCTCGAATACCGCCTTGGTGGGCATTGTGTTAGCGACCTCGACGGATGCGACCTCGTCGTCGTGAATCCGTCCGTGCAGCGTCAGCGATCGGCATTTTTTGCCGAAATAAAGCGACGCTGTATCCCGTGGACCACTGAGATCAACCTCTTCCTGGAGCGATGCCCCGCCCGCATAATCGGTGTTACCGGAACAGCCGGCAAAAGCACCGTCGTTTCCATGATCCACGAAATCCTCCGCCGCAGCAATGAGGCGCCTCGCCGCGGCAATTCGCGCTGGCGATCGTATCTTGGCGGCAATATAGGTCGATCGCTGCTGAGTGAGTTATCGGACATGACGCCCGAGGATGTCGTCGTGCTGGAGCTGTCCAGTTACCAGTTATCGAGTCTGACGCAGATCAAGCGACGGCCCGATATTTCCGTTTTCACTGCAATCTGGCCGAACCACCTCGACTGGCATGTCACTTACGAATCGTATCTGGAGGCAAAGCTGAACTTGATTTCCCCTGCCGGCCACGCTTCCGCCAGCCACGCTACATCCGGCCATGGTTCCGCCAGCCACGCTTCTGCCGGCTTCGATCCAGCAGGCCTCGCTTCCGCTGGTCACACCTCTGGCTACGACGGTTCTGCTGGTGGAGATTCTGGCGATTACGAACGTACGGTCATTGTCGGTACGGACGATCCTGAGGTACGTCCGAAAATCGAACGGCTGGCGAAGGCGCAATGCCTGCGCGTCGTGGATGCGACGATCGATGACGTATCATATGTGTTGCGGATACCGGGTTCGCACACACAGCTCAATGCGCGATGTGCAGCCGCAGCATGTCGAGCGGTTGGGGTTGATGAGGATGTGATTCAAGCGGGGCTTGAGTGCTTTGAGGGGTTGCGGCATCGCCTTCAATGGGTCGCGCGTGTGGATGGTTTGGATTACTACAACGACTCGAAGGCGACGACGACGCGTGCAGTGCTACAGGCGCTCACTGGGTTCGATCGCCCCATTGTGTTATTGGCTGGCGGTATGGGAAGGGGGGAATCCCTGGATGCTTTTGCGCGTTCGGTTGCGGGATGCGCAAAAGCCGTCATCTGTTTTGGCGATGTTGCGCACGATTTGCATGGTGCGATGAAAGCAACAGCAGCGGTAGCAGCAACAGGAGTGATAGCAGCATCAGCGGAGGCGGCATCAACTGAAAGGGCGGCATCGCTCATTCTTCATCAGGCGACCGACCTTGCGGGCGCCGTAGCAATAGCGCGCCAGGTCGCATCTACAGGTGATGTTGTGGTGATGTCGCCGGGGTTTCAAAGTTATGACACATTCCTGAATTACGAGCATCGTGGCGATGCATTCATACGGATCGTCCTTGGTTGACAGTGTCACTATTTGACACTCTTTGCGCAACTGGATCGGCAAAACCTGCGATGCTGTGCTGCGTTCTGCGCGATTCGCCCGTGTGATGGCTGCCTTCATTTCGACCACACCATAATTACAATAATTCTCTAAGTGTTGCATTGTTCGTGACTTACGGTTTCGGCGCATTCGATCTTGGCGTGGTGCTGAATTGTTTGGCATGGCAAGTGTCTATTCGTGAATCGTTCAGCGTTGCCGGGTGGTGATGCATTGCGGAACAGGCCAGGAATAGATCAGGCCAGATACGGAGCAGGGTACATGCTGTCAGACCGTAAACGATTCAATGTCATGTCCGACATAATGAAAGCTGACGACTGGACCGATCTTGGTCGGCGAATCCGGGAGGCTGCCATTGAGGCTGCTGCGCTTGGAATCTCCATTCCGCAGGTCGACCCTGTTCAACCTATCGAGACCCCTTTCCCTGAACACTGGGAGCATAGCGCGTCATGACGTACGGACTCTGGTTATCAACGGCGGGTATGCAGGTCAACGAATATCGACAGGCATTGTCGTCCAACAACCTTGCGAACGCGCAGACGACCGGGTTCAAGCATGACCTTTCCGTGGTCCACGAGCGTGTGATGGAGAGCAACAGCAGTCCTGGAGGCAGGCGTTTCCGCGACCGCACTCTCGACAACATGACTGGTGGTCCCTGGGTTCGCCCCACGATACAGACATTTCAACAGGGCGACCTCGATCGAACCGAGCGACCACTTGACCTCGCACTGTATGGGAAGGGGTTTTTCACGTTGAAGGATGGCGACGAGCTTCGTTATACGCGTGATGGTCGCTTTGATATTAATCCCAATGGCGATCTGGTTGCGGTATCTGGTGGTAGCAGGTTCCGGGTGATCGACGATGGTGGTGAAGCCATCAAAATCGATCCAAGGAATGGAGCGATCACGGTCACACAGATCGGCGAGATCATTCAGAACGATCAGGCGATTGCTCGTCTTGGTGTGGCAGAATTCGACGATCCGAACATGCTCGTGAAGCTCGGTGAGAATGTTTACAAGAACCATGGTAGCAAGCCGAAAAAATCTGCCAGCGAAATTCGCGCCGGACATGTCGAGATGTCGACAGCCAACCCAATCAATGGGTTGTCGGACATGATTATGATTTCGCGGGCGTATGAAATGAATGCGCGACTCATCACATTGCAGGATCAGACGATCGGTCAGGCGGTGAGTCGCCTGGGTAGAGTCGGATAGTGCATTTTATATGTAAAGGATAGTACCCAATGGCTGTCACTGCATTACACGCTGCTGCGACGGGGATGAAGGCGCAGGACACGAAGCTTGATGTTCTGGCGAACAACCTTGCGAATGTCAACACGGTTGGATTTAAGCGGTCGCGTGTCAATTTTGAAGATTTGCTTTACCAGATCAAGCGTGAACCAGGCGTGTTCAATGTCCAGGACGAACCCATTCCGCATGGTATCCAGGTTGGTCTCGGGACAGCCATCAGCGGTACGCAGCAGATGTTTACGCAAGGCTCGGTGGATCGAACCGATCAGCCGCTCGACATACTTATTGATGGGGAAGGTTTTTTTCAGGTGAGGACCATCCACAACGGTTCGGAAGTGATCGCTTATTCTCGGGCGGGTAATTTCGGTCGGAATTCTCAGGGAAATATTGTGCTTGGCAACAGCGAAGGCGCGCTTCTGGAACCGGCGATCAACATTCCGAACGACACGATCCGAACGAGTATAGCCAATGATGGTGAGATCAGCGTACTCCAGCAGGGGTCTACGCAGCTATCCGCGATTGGGACGATTCAACTCGCAAGATTCGTTAATCCTGAGGGGATGGAACAGATTGGTCAGAACCTCTGGCTGGACAACCTTGCATCGGGACCGCCGATCATTGGTAACCCGCAGCAGGACGGGCTTGGCACGATTCGCCAGGGTTCGCTCGAGATGAGCAACGTCGATCCAGTGCGCGAACTCGTTCAGCTGATTCTGACACAGAGAGCGTTTGAGTTGAACAGTCAATCGATCCAGACGGCGGACGAATCGCTTCAGATCGTAGCCAACCTCAGGAGGTAATGGGGTCGTGTTGCCCCGATGGCGTGATCGTTGAAGTGCGACAGATGGTGACGGTGCGGAAGTGGAGTATCACAAGGCAGGAGGCTGACGTGATTTGCAAGGATTGCAACATTTTGAGACACAATCGATCGGCGGCGTCCATGGTCATCATCGCCCTCACCGTGTGTGCATCGATGACGGCGACACGCGGTTGGGCTGACGAGTTCAGTTCTGATGCTCAGACTGTCCACCTCTGGCCTACCACAACGGTCAGTTCCGAGACGATTCGCCTCGAAGACTGTTGTACGCTGCGTGGTTTTGACAAGGAAACCCTCGACGCGCTCAATGGTACGTTTCTCGCAAATTCGCCACGTCCGGGTGGATCGCTCATCATTGGCGAAGAGGATGTCATGCGCGCCATTCGCAAGGGTGGTGGCAACCTGGCGAGCGTCATTCTTGCTGGCGCTCGACAATCCCGCGTCACCCGTCCGGCGTCACGCGATCCGCAAGATGCCCAACAGTCTGCACAATCATCGTCCGGTGCACAAACGTCTCCAAAACGAACCCTGCGGGATGCGGTGCAGGACGCCATCGAAAGCGTCCTTCCCGATCATCCTGGAACGCTCGAGCTTCAGTTCGGTAGAACCGACGGAGCAACGCTGGACCTGTCTGAACCCGAATACACCTTCGAGGTACGTCTTCGTTCGAATCACCCACTCGGGCGTATGTCCACGATTGACGTTGCGATTGTTCGTGACGGCGAGATGTTGCAAGAGGTACAGCTTGTGGTTGCTGAGACGCTGCTCGTTGATGTTGTCGTTGCGGTCAATCCGATCAATCAGAACGCCACGATCACCCGTGAAGATGTCAAGATGGTCGCACGCTCTTACGACGATGCACAGAAAATCGCGGCGACCTCTCTTGCTTCAGTCGTCGGGCAGCGTGCAAAACGATACATCCAGATCAACACAACGGTCAGCATGAAGGATGTCGAATCTGTTCCGCTCGTCCATCGCGGCCAGACGGTTGATCTCATCTCGGTCTTCGGAAATATCAATGTGAAAACGGCTGCCCGCGCCATCAGCGGCGGCAGACTTGGTGATGTGGTTCAAATCCGGACAGGTTCCGGGCGGGAAAGCACGCTGTCCGCAGTCGTTGTGGGCAATCGCCGGGTACGCATCCAAGGAGCGTCTGCTGCACCTGAAGCGTTGACACTTGCACTGGGAGGAACAAAGTGATTCAGTTCCATCGCCCTCAGTTGATCGTGTTAGTGGTGTCTGCACTGATGGTTTCAATGGTAGCGCCAAAAGCATCGGCGCAGACCTCATCCATCGGGAAGCGTCATGTCCCCACGCAGCAGGTCAAGCCAGGCAGCACCACCGATCCGCGTCTCACGCCCGGTGGCAATCCCACGCTCGAAAAGCACTCGCTCACGGCTGTCCGGGTCAAACCACCGAAGAAGTACAAGGTCCACGATCTCGTGACGATCATCATTCGAGAGCAGAAACTGTATGAATCAGATGCGGAAATTCAGACCAGACGCGATTTCAATGTCAACAGTCAGTTGAACGCATTTTTCAAACCGATCGACGGCGGGCTTGGTGCGACGACCTTCAAAAACGGTCAGCCCAATGTTGACTTCAGAAACAAGACCCTTGTCAGAAATCTTAGCGACAACGAACGTGAGGACCGGTTCACCACGCGCATTACGGCACAGATTGTCGACATCAAACCCAACGGAAACCTCCTCCTCGAAGCACGTGCGAAGCTGACATTCGATGAAGAGATCAGCGTGATGACACTCGTTGGCATCGCCCGCAGTGCCGACATCACCGCAGACAACACCGTACTCAGCACACAGATGGCGGACAAAAACATCAGCGTCAAGCATGAAGGATCGGTTCGGGACGGCTCACGGCGTGGCTGGGCCACCAAGCTGCTCGATTGGCTGAACCCCATCTAAGGAGACTGTTCAAAGTGCGAAGCATGCAACATACAATCGCAGTCATCGCCGCAGTTGTGTCGCTCGCTACCCTGGAAACCAGGGGCGAAGTGGCCGTCCGAATCGGGGATATCGCGTCCCTGAAAGGACCGAGCGTCAACCACCTGATCGGTACCGGACTCGTCGTAGGTTTGAATGGAACCGGAGATGGGGACGACTACAAAATTACCATGCGCGCCCTCGCAGGTGCGCTTGGCAAGATGGCTGCACCCGTCACATCTCTGGAAGATCTGGCTGATACACAAAACGTCGCCATCGTGATGATCGAAGCGATCATCCCCGAAAACGGGGTCCGCGAAGGCGATCGGATCGATGTCCATGTCAGTGCGATCGGCAGCGCCTCAAGCCTGGCAGGGGGACGCCTCCTCGCCTGCCCACTGATGTACGAAGATCTCAATGTTCCCCGCGTGTTCGCACGCGCTTCGGGGGGGATCCGCACGCCAGACATCTCATCGCCAACCGTCGGCCTGATCGAACGCGGTGCACTCATCCAGGAAGATGTCCTCATCGGATTCACAGCCGCAGGACGGGAACTACCTTTCGACAACTCGTGGATTCAACCAGGTGACACCTATATCACCCTCGTCCTCGACAACAGCCACGCTGGGTGGGGGCTTTCAGTTGCCATCGCAGAGGCAATTAATGCAGAACTCTCTCTGGCAGCAGATGTCGAACGCGTCGCCCTTGCGGCGGACCCCAAAAATATCCTGGTGTGGATACCCCCGTTCCAGCGGAACGATCCTTCCTCATGGATCCGGGACATCACCGAACTCAGCACGCTCATGCCACCCAACGAAGCACGCGTCACCATCGACCGTGTGACAGGAACCATCGTCGTCAGCGGCGAAGCGCAGATATCACCAGCGGTCATCTCCCAGAAGGGGCTGACCGTCGTCGTCCGCACACCACCACCAGCCCCGGATGAACTCCGCGTCGAAACTCAGCAGTTTGTGGCGGTCAGCACGGACGATGCCGCAACAGCAGGCGTCTCCGATCTTCTCCAGGCACTCAACCAGATCAAAGTCCCAGTGGAGGACCGTATTGCGATTCTCGTCCAGTTGCAACGTACTGGAAGCCTGCACGCAAAACTGGTCTTCAAGGAGTAATGATATGAATCCGATCACCATGCAACTTGCAAAAGCTGTCACACACGCGGACACGATCGCGAAAAACCGGGAAGCTGCGCTCGCACCACTCCGCGAAGCAGTCAACAGCGCCACAGGTGCGATCTTCTACGGACCGCTCATGCGCTCAACACGATCCAGCAGTCTGAAGGGTGAAATAGGGCATGGCGGACGCGGTGAGGAAATATTCCAGAACCAGCTCGATCAAATCCTCATCGAACGCACCGGAAAATCCTCCGGAAACCAGGTAACAGAAGCCATCGTCAGCAGATTCGCCAACGCCGCCATCAACCACTACGACGCCAATATGCCAAAACTCCCCGAATACAGCGCACCCGTACTCCCGGAGACTACGCTATGACCCCCAGGGACAGAACCATGGCACCCAGGCGGAAACGCGTCAGTGCGAGAATCACGCCAACCACGCGCATTGAAGACCTGCTCACCCTCATGCAGCGCATGGAGGCTTTATACAAGCAACTCGTCGGTCTCATCCGGGACAAACTGGACCGCATGAAGAAGGCTGACCTGTCAGCGATCGCAGAAATCGACCGACGCGCTGAACAAGTCACACGCCAGATCGACGAACAAAACGGACTACGCCGACAACTCATGGAACGCATCGGAAAATCGTTTGGAATCGACCCGGCGACTGCCCGTTCGCTTACGGCTGGCAAGCTGGCAGAACGGGTGGCAGAACCCATCCGCACAAAACTGCAGGATCGCGCCCTCTCATTGAGAATCGCCATCCTTGAAACACAGCGTGCAAACAAGATAACCCAGAATGTCACACAGGATGTACTTCGCCATCTCCGCGTTGTGTTCGACGCATTCACCACAACAGACGCGCCCACAGGCGAATACACAGACAACGGTCGATCCGCGAAACCCAAGCACAGAGAACTTTTCGAGGTCATCGGATAACCATGGGACTCATCAACTCCGCGTTACAGGTCGGTCGCAGCGCCATCTTCTCATACCAGAGTGCGCTCCAGGTCGTCGGTAACAACATCGCAAACGCCGGAAACGCCGACTACACCAGGCAGACGCCGGGTCTGTCTGCCATCAACGGAACACCGTTGACCGAAGGCATGCGTCCAGGTGCCGGCGTCGCCCTGACCTCGCTCAAACGAAACATCGACGAATCACTCGAAAACCGCATACGCGTCTCGATCGGAACCGCCAACAATGCAGTGACCCGGCAACGCACCGTCGCCCAGGTCGAAACACTCTACGACCCGATCACAGGCCTGGATGTCCAGGGGAGACTCAACACCTTCTTCAATCAGCTCAGCGAGGTCCAGAACGCCCCCACAGACGCCGCAACCCGCGATCTCGCCATCTCGGCAGGGGTCTCTTTGTCCAACACCCTGCAGACCATGCGTCGAAGTCTCAGCGAACTGGGGCAGTCCTTCAATGACGAAATCAACGCGCTCGTCGAGCAGGCCAACGCCGTCGCTGGAAAAATCGCGAAGCTCAACACCGACATCGTCACCTCCGAAGCCAACGGGTCTCCCGCCTCCGCCCTGCGCGACCAGCGGGACGCACTCCTCAAGGACCTCTCGGAATTCGTCAACGTCAACGTCCGCCAGCAACCAAACGGATCAGCGAACGTCTACCTCGGAAACGAACTCCTCGTTCAGGGCGGCGTATCACGGGGACTCACGCTAAACTCACGCCTCGACGGGCGTTTCCAGCGCGACGACATCGCCTTCGCCGACACCGACTCTCAGGTCCTCGACCCCGGCGGGCAAATCGGCGGACTCATCACAGCACGCGAGAAGTTCGCATTCACACGAATCGAGGAAATCGACCAGCTCGCATCGGCTGTCATCTTCGAAGTCAACAAGGTCCACGCCGACGGACAGGGGCTTGTCGGATTCAAACAGACCTCAAGCGCCTACGCAGTGGCAGACCCCAATGCAGCCCTCAATTCCGCCCAGGCGGGGCTGCCATTTTCACCCCAGAATGGATCCTTCTACGTCTCCGTCACAGACGACACCACTGGCATATCACGCTCATACCAGATCGAAGTAGACCTCGACGGTATCGGCGACGACACCACGCTTCAATCGCTCGCAGACGACATCACACGGACCGTCGATGACCTTACCGCGACCGTCAGCGTCGACAACCGACTCGTCTTCACCGCTGCAGACAACGCAACATTCACATTCGGACACGACAACGAAACACAACGTACCGATTCCTCGAATACACTGGCAGCACTCGGCATCAACAGCTTTTTCACCGGGTCCAGTGCAGCCGATATCAGCGTCAGCAAAACCGTCACCGACCAGCCACTGGCATTCGCAGCATCCACCGTAAACCTCATCGGAGACGGTGCAAACGCCGGACGCATCGCGGGAATTGCCGACACCTCCAGCGATCTCCTCTCCGGACTTTCCATACTCGAATTTTATAACACCGTAACGACCGACGTCGCCGTAGAGTCCGCACAGGCAAGAGACAATGCAGAAGCGTCACTGTCCGTCCTCGGAGCGCTTGAAGCACAACGGGAAAATGTCAGCGGCGTCAGCCTCGATGAGGAAGCGATCTCCCTCGTCAAATATGAACGCGCCTTCCAGGGTGCGGCAAGATTTATCAGCGTTGTTGATCGGCTCTCTGCAGAGCTGCTCTCTTTGGTGAGTTAGTGAGTTTATAAGACCTCGGATAGAGAACTATGGCAGTCACACCCATCAATCTCTCACGCGTCACACTCAACCTGCGAACCTCGCAGCTACTCAGCTCCTTGCGCCAGAACACCGCAAGCATCTTCCAGTCACAAACCAGGCTCGCGACAGGACGAAACTATCTCACAATCTCCGACAACCCCGTCGCCGCCTCAAAATCCATCCGCTTCACCGAGTCGGTCACCCGTCAGGAGCAAATCCTCAAAAACCTCAGATACGCCGACCTCGTCCTCGGAACATCAGACTCGGCACTCACAGACGTCAACGACCTGCTCTCACAGGCAGAATCCATCGCCTCAGGAAGCATCGGACCACAATCCGACGGACGCGAAAGAGAGTCCAACGCCATCGTCATCGCCTCCATCCGAGACCAGCTCACAACCATCGGCAACAAACAGCTCAATGGATCCTACATCTTCGGTGGCAGAGTCACAGATCGCCCACCCTTCGTATCAGCATCCGGCGGCGTCGCATACGTCGGAGACACCGGTGACGTGCTCGCAAGGGTATCACGGTTCGAGGAAGAACCGATCAATGTCACCGGAAACATCCTCTTCGGTGCCCTGACAACCACCATCGGACCCACGGCCGACCTCACGCCATCGCTCACGCCGCAAACCCGGCTCGAAGACCTCGCAGGCGCAAACCTGCAGGGGATCCGCAAGGGCACCTTCGTCATCGAAACATCCGACGGCCAGACGCTCCAGGTTGACCTCACCAATGCAGACACTGTCGGTGACGTCGTCGATCGAATCAACACCACCGCCAGTGATGCAGGTATGACACTCTCCGTCGCCATCGAATCCTCAGGGTTGTCAGTCACCACCGGCGGTGCTGAAATCAAGGACACAAACGGCGGAAAAATCGCCTCAGACCTCGGAATCCTCCGATCCACTGCAAACCCGGCACCGACCAGAGCAATCTCCATCATCCCGAGGATCACCTCCAGCACACCCCTCACCGCCCTCAACGCCGGCGAAGGACTGCCAGAAGGCGAAACATTCCGGATCGAATACGGCGGAAACGTCGCCATCATCGACCTCTCAGAAGCTGTCACGGTCGAAGACGCGATCAACCAGATCAACGCCGCAGACATCAACGTCCACGCCAACATCAGCCCCGACGGAAAGGGCATCCAGATCGTCGGACAGGTCTCCGGGACGAGGCTGGCGGTCGGAGAAAATGGCGGAACGCTCGCAGCCGCCCTCGGCCTGCGCTCCTTCCGCGAAGAAACACAACTCAGCACACTGAACTTCGGAAAGGGCGTCGAAATCCTCGAAGGTGAACCAGACCTCAGAATCACCGCAAAGGATGGGCAGACATTCGACGTCAACCTCGACGGCGCCAACACCGTCGGAGACATCCTCACCCTCATCAACACCGCCGCCGAAACAGCCGGCATCAGCGTGAAAGCATCACTCGCCACCGTCGGAAACGGATTCCTCATCACAGACGACACCGGCGGCGACGGACTGCTGAACATCGGCCGCGCAGACACAAGATCGTTCGCAGTCGACGACCTCGGACTGCTCACCGCCTCCACCGGCGAGGAAATCACCGCACAGGGCAAAGACGTCAGCACCGTCCGAGCCGAAGGCGTTCTCAACGCCCTCGTCGAACTCGAAAACGCACTCATCTCCAACGATGAACGGGCGGTCACTGAAGTCGCAAACCGACTCCAGGATATGTCACGCGAACTCACACGAACAAACGGTAAAATCGGAGCACGCGCAAGAACCGTTCAGGACCGAGTCATACAAACCGAAAACGCAGTCCTCGCAACACAGACATTCCTCTCAGATATCGAGGAAGTCGACTACACCGTCGCCGTCACAGAATTTCAACAAGCTCAGACCGCCCTGCAGGCAGGGCTGCTCTCAGGTTCACAAATATTAAATCTGTCGCTACTGGACTTCCTCAGATAACCTCATTGAGAAAAACATGAAGACACCGCGACAGACAATCAGACAATTTTGCATCGGAATTCGATCATATGGCCGGATCGAAAACACCGACCAACGATCGCCCGGGTGGAGACCCGGGTCGCCCAGCCGGAGTGCTCGGCGTATCGCGATGGCTGCTTCCATAAGACCGCACGGTTTGTCGCGCGGGATCGGTACATGGGTTACCGACACAGCCATCACCACGATCGACAATGGACAGGCCTCAGGAGCTTCGCGATGATTATTCAAACGTCGCGCTTTGGATCTTTAGAAGTGGACGATTCACGGTTGATCGGGTGCGACAAGGGCATCCTCGGGTTCCCCGACAACCGTGAGTATGCGCTCGTCCAGACCGGTGAAGACAGCGGGTTCTATTGGCTGCAATCTGTCGATCGCGATGACCTCGCCTTCGTCGTATGCGACCCCCGGCTCTTCGTTCCAGATTACAGGGTCCCAGTCAAAGCGGAGGAGCTGATCCCCATCGGATTGGACGACCCCGCGAACGCCCAGGTGTTCATTATCGTCAATAAAATCGACGGAATGCTCACCGGAAACCTCCAGGGACCACTGGTGGTCAACGTCGAAACGCGACAGGCAAAGCAGCTTGTGCTCAGTGACAAGCGTTTTTCAACGCGTCACCCCCTCATGCGGCTGCCCAGAAGCGTGGAATTGAGCAGCGCCGGATAACCCCGCGTGCGGGTGGATCACAACGCGGTTCATGCTGTATACTTCACAGTGCTCGACAGGGCGCTGGTGAAAACCGCAATTCGCCTTGTTTGCTCGTCGGCGTGATAAAAACGTCGGACAAGTCGCCCCAGGAAACGATTCCGGAGCGTCCCCGATAGCGCACGCCCATAATTCACTACGTCGTAATCACCACAACCAAGGAAGGAACTGAGGATGTTGGTGCTATCCAGGCAGCGAGATGAGACGATCATGATCGGTGATGACATCGAAATCACAATCGTCGATATTCGCGGAGACAAAGTGAGGCTTGGCATATCTGCGCCCAATTCCATACCCGTTCACAGAAAAGAGGTCTACGACGCAATCCGTCGCGAAAACCTCGCCTCTGCTGGCATGGAACCAGGCGATTTCAACCAACCCACAAAAATCGGTAATGCGAATATCGGAAATACAAATTCCGGTATAAAAAATCACTCGCAAAATGAACGTAAACAGTAAAGTCAATATCCAATAACGCGCCACAAGGAACGATGACGCTACGCCCCAATATAAAAGGCCACACAGAACGGGCGAAATCAACCGGCTTAAGGCAATAGAAGACGCCGGACATTCAATCAGGGAGGATTGAAAATGAGTCGAATCAATTCAAACATACCCGCCCTCACCGCAGGGTTTCAACTGGGACGTAACCAGCGATCGCTGAGCGTCTCGTTGCAAAGATTGTCAACTGGACTGAAAATCAACCGAGGGGCAGACGACCCCGCAGGTCTCATCGTGTCGCAACGCTTGCGATCCGAAATATCAGCAGTAGGACAAGCGATCAAAAACTCCGAACGCGCGATCAACGTGATCGCAACAACAGAATCAGGCCTCAACGAAATTTCATCACTACTGAACGACATCCAGGGACTTGTCGTCGAAGCCGCAAACCGGGGAGCATTCTCCGACGAGGAAGTCGCAGCAAACCAGTTGCAGATCGACTCAGCCATCGACTCCATCACGCGAATCGCAAACACATCAACATTCGCAGGAAAAAAACTCCTCGATGGCGGACTCGACTACTTCACCAGCGGCGTCAACAACACTCTCCTCGCAGACGTCGATGTCCTCGAAGCAAACTTCGGATCACGAGACTTCATCCCCGTCGTACTCGACGTAAGTCAGTCCGCACTCCGCGCCGAATTACGATTCGAAGGAAGCGCGATCGGAACGACCGCTGTCTCAATCGACCTCCAGGGACCGGACGGTATCATCACGCTCTCATTCCCAGCCTCGGCAACCACAAACCAGATCGTAGACTCCATCAACACAGTCTCAGAAGCAACAGGGGTCGTCGCATCTGCAAACGGATATTCCGACGCAAGCGACCCGACCACTGCGTCCGGCGTCATCTTTAACTCGGTCGAATACGGCTCGGAAGCATTCGTCAGCGTGACTGTCCTCCAGAATAGTGGAGAATTCCTGCTGGAAGACAGGGCAGGGGTGGTCGTCAATCCCACATCAGGCGGTGGACGAACGGAAGGCCGCGACGCAGTCGGAACCATCAACGGAAAGGCAACCGTGGGCGACGGACTCAAACTGTCGCTCTCATCCTTCCTCCTCAACGTCGATATCGTACTCGACACAACCTTCGGGGCAAGCAACACAAGCTTCGAAATCATCGGCGGCGGATCACTATACCAGCTTGGACCACGCGTCAACGTGAACCAGCAGGAAACCATCGGCGTCAAATCAATGCAGGCAAACAAACTCGGAAACAGGCTCGTCGGCTTCCTTTCCGAACTGCAAAGTGGCGAACCAAACGCACTCCGCACCGGAAACTTCAACCAGGCATCCAAAATCATAGACCAGGTCATCACCGAAGTGTCCGTACTTCGAGGACGACTGGGTGCCTTCGAGCGGAACAAGCTCCAGCCAAACATCACACAGTTGCAGGTCGCAATCGAAAACCTGACGGCTTCGGAATCCATCATCCGTGACACCGATTTCGCCGAGGAAACGACCGACTTGACACGTGCACAGATCCTCGTCCAGGCAGGCACGTCCATCCTGGCGATCGCAAACGCACAGCAGCAGAACGTCCTCTCGCTACTCGGCGGATAGAAACCATAAACGTTCAAACACGCAACAAAAAACCAAAGGGCGGCGGAGTCCATCACAGACCCCGTCGCCCTTATTCAATCAAGAGAAATCACCCTCTCCCCAGGCACCCAGACGCGCCAGAAACTACGCAACTTCAACCGCAGAAACACCGCGACGCATCACGATCGTCCCGGAAATCAACAGCAACAACCCAAGCACCACAAGTCCCCACTCCGAAGACGTCGGAACCACCGGACCGAAAAACGCAAACTTCTGAACCCGAAAATTGTTCGAATCTGAAACATACACAACACCACCAGCCCCAGCACGAATCGCATAAGGCAAATTGAACTCACCAGCACCCGAACCCAGCGACCCCCAGCCAGCCACAAAATCTCCAGTCCCCGTAAACATCTGCATCCGATGAGCATTCCGGTCACAAACATAAATATTCCCCATCGCATCCGTCGATAATCCACGCGGAAAATTAAACTGACCATCACCCACGCCAGCCGACCCCCACGACAAAATAAACACACCATCGTTCGTAAACTTCTGAATCCGAGGACTGCTGTCACCCACAAACACATTCCCCTCACCATCAACAATCACGCCATTCGCACCAGAAAATTCACCATCACCCGTCCCGGTCGTCCCAAAGGCCATGATGAACGTACCATCACTCGAAAATTTCTGCACACGATTCTGAGTACGATCCGCAACAAACACATTCCCGGAACCATCAACACCAAGACCATGATTATGCTGAAACTGACCATCACCACCACCAAACGATCCCCAGGTCGTGATAAACACACCATCGCTCGTAAACTTCTGAACACGATTGTTACCAGTCTCAGAAACAAAAAGATTCCCATCAGGACCAATACCAATCCCATGAGGATGCATGAATTGACCCGGACCGGACCCCGCAGAACCCCACGCCATCAGAAAATCACCCTCACCCGTGAACTTCTGAATACGATTGTTAAACGTGTCAGCCACATAAACATCCCCGGCAGCGTCCACAACCAACCCATGCGACCCCCCAAACTGCCCCTCACCAGTCCCTTGACTACCCCACGCAAGAACAAAATCAGGAGCATTCGTACCCCCACAAACCCGCTCAACAGACCCGGACAAAAACACCACAACAACAAACAATCCCAAACGAAACCCCATCACATTTCTCCAGCCCAAATGGAAATACAGAACCACCAACCCTCGCCGGAATGATCCTACCAGAATCCAATCCAGAAAATCAACAGAATACACACAAGGATACACGCAGAGACCCACATGACAGAAAAACACAGAGGTGGCATACTGAGTAAGGTATGTTAGGATTGAAACACACGCTAGAAACATCCACGTCAATATCTGGACGCACACCAGTGGATCGGCGATGAAAACCCTAAACCCTGGGAGGCATATCCATGTCCGAATCGAACGGCAGCATTTTTGAAGACGCAATCAAGCGGTTGGATAAGGCATTCGAATACGCAAACATCGATCCCGAAGCACTCGAAAAACTCAAATATCCAAAAGCAGTCTTCCAGGTCTCGATCCCCGTGCGAATGGACGATGGCTCGCTCAGAGTATTCCAGGGCGCGCGTGTCCGATACAACGATACACGCGGACCAACAAAGGGCGGCATACGATACCATCCAGACGTAAACATCGAAGAGGTCAAAGCGCTCGCATTCTGGATGACCTGCAAATGCGCAGTAGTAGGCATCCCATACGGAGGCGGAAAGGGCGGAATCGTCGTAAATCCCAAAGAACTCTCCAAACTCGAACTCGAACGCCTCAGCCGAGGATTCATCCAGCAGATCGCCGATTTCATCGGCCCCGAAACAGACATCCCAGCACCCGACGTCTACACAAACGCAATGATCATGGGATGGATGATGGACGAATACTCAAAAATCAAACGACAGCACACACCCGCCGTCATCACCGGAAAACCAATCCCGCTCGGCGGAAGCCTCGGACGAGACGACGCAACAGGCAGAGGTGCCTACTACTGCATCAAGCAGCTCGAAAAGCATAGACAGTGGAAACCATCGGAAATCACGGTAGCAATACAGGGCTTCGGAAACGCCGGACAGCACTTCGCACGCCTCATGCACAAGGACGGATACAAAATCGTCGCTGTCAGCGATTCTCGCGGAGGAATCTACAACGCAACAGGATTCGACGTCCCATCCTTGATACACGCAAAAAATGAAACCCGACAGCTCAAAGCAGTCTACTGCGAAGGCTCAGTCTGCGAGGCAGTACCAGCCGACACCATCACAAACGCAGAACTGCTCGAACTGGACGTCGACATACTCGTACCCGCCGCAATGGAAAACCAGATCACCGAAGAAAACGTTTCACGAATCAAAGCAGGCGTGTTGTGCGAAATCGCAAACGGTCCGACCACAAGCACAGCCGACGAGATCCTCGCAGCAGCAGGCAAACTGGTCATCCCGGACATATTAGCAAACGCAGGCGGCGTCACCGTCAGCTATTTCGAGTGGGTACAGAACAAGGCAGGATACTATTGGCCCGTCGAGGAAGTACACCAGAAACTCGAAACAATCATGACACGCGAATTCGGCGCCGTCTACGCCATCATGGAGCAACACAAAATCTCCATGCGAACAGCAGCCTACACCCACGCACTAACGCGCATAGGAGAAGCAATCGCATCCCAGGGAACAAGCACCTACTTCGCAAAAGCTTAATCCGCCATAGAAACACGCGACCATACGGCCGCAAAAGCACCGCCAGCCTGACAATATCAGCAGCCGCAATCGTACGCTCGCCCCAGCGCACTTCGGGACGCCTCAGGGACGCCTCAGGGACGCTTCAGGGACCTGCGCACACCTCAAATAAAAAAAATTCAAATTTTTTTTCCCACCTCACGATAGCGCCAGGCGGGTTTTACCGCCCATCCACCCCCAAAATGTAGATCACCCTGGACGTTATATGAAATAGAAGAGGAGCTAAGGGGACACATGCAAACAAAAAGCGAATCAGACAACCGAAAAAACGCGAAAGTACGAACCATGAACACAGACCTCAGCAGTACCACATCACAACGGATGTCATACATGGAAACATGCCCGGGGGTTCGTGACAGTGTTGGCGGAGATGTGAACGTGGAAGCGTATGTAGCACAGCCGCCCCCGGCTGTGGCCGTTCAATATAACACACACGCCCCCGGCAGTGATCCCGGCGAAAGGTTTTTCTTGACGCGCTACGCCGTACAGAATAAAGGTGTCGAAGTCGCCGAAACGCTGACTCGGGCAAATGCGCTGCGGCGGCGATGCAGGCGTAGACTGCGCTGGCGCGGATGCTATGCAGTGTTGCGACTGTTGCGAGCTGTCATTTCGTTTTCTTTGAGAGGTTCTGTTATGTCCGTTCGATACGCCGTGGGGGCGCAGAAGCGCTTGCTATCTATATTGACATTGTCCATGGCAACGGTCGCGCTGCTGGTCGTCTGGCCAACGCACGCGGCACCACCAGACACATCGGCGGAATCCAGCATGACGTCTGACCCAGGTCAGCCAGCACAGGATCCACCACCCGCCGACGATGACGACCTGCTCGGAGATGATGACGACCTCCTCGGAGATGACGACGATCTCCTGGGAGATGACGACGACCTGCTCGACGGCGACGATGATCTCATCGGAAAAAGTACCGCCGACGATACGGCGGAAGTCTCGGAAGACCAGAAAGTCGCCACAGCAGCAGCCCAGGCACACGGAGAGCTGATCGCCGAAAACCGCTACCCCTCAGCCTTCACCTGCCGCAACTGCCACCCGGACCATTTCCGCGAGTGGTCCGTCTCCGCCCACGCATACGCCCAGATGAGTCCCATCTTCAATGCCATGCAGGGAGCAGTGATCCTCTTCACAAGCGGATCAAATGGCGACTTCTGCATCAGATGCCACAACCCCGTCGGCATGAACATGGGCGAACCAATCTTCGGCAGCAACATGGATCGACACCCAACCTCACGCGAGGGTATCACCTGCATCGCATGTCACCGACTCGACCGCCCATACGGAAAAGTCAGCGGACGACTCGCAATCCCCGAAGGCGACATCTTCGACCCGGTCTACGGCCCAACAGGAAATGCAGAATTGCAACGCGTCATCGCCAGCCCGGAATACCGGGTCGTCACAAGCAGGGACCAGCGCGGCGGCGTCGAGATACACGGAAAAGCCATCGACCTCGCCCAGATCGATACATCCGCATTCTGCGCAATCTGCCACGATGTGAACCTCCTGAACGGATTCCGCCTTGAGGAAGCTTTCAGCGAGTACAAACAGTCTCCATCCGCACAGCGAGGCGAAACCTGTCAGGATTGCCACATGGGAAAAATCCCCGGCATAGCATCAGGATATGACATCGCACCAGCTGCCATCGTCAGCGGCGTTCCCACAAAACCACGCAAGCGAACAAACCACATGTTCGCCGGACCGGATTATTCAATCATCCACCCAGGCATTTTCCCCCACAACGACAAGGCAGCCGCACTCGCGTCCATCAGAGAATGGCTCGATTTTCAACATGAGGACGGATGGGGGACCGACGCATTTGAAGACAAGGTCTCCGGAGACCACGAATTCCCAACCGCATGGAGATCGGTGGACGACAGATATGAAGCCCGGGCAATCATCGAAGATAATCTGACGCTCCTGAACGAAATCGCAGCCCAGCGAGAACAGATTTTGAAGGTAGGATACAAGATCGAAGACGTCGTGATCCAGCAGGCAAACGCGAAAGGCCTCCGCTTCAAAATCAAGGTCATCAACGGCACGGACGGACACAACGTCCCCACGGGCTTCGATGGCGAACGGTTGATCTATCTGAGGGTGGTCGTGAAAGACGGGCAGGGAAATACCGTGATGGAATCGGGAGACCTCGACCCGAACGGAGACCTGCGAGACCTCCACTCAAAATATGTCCACAATGGTGAACTACCACTGGACAAGCAGTTGTTCACTCTCCAATCCCGGTTCCTGACGCGAAATGCACGAGGCGGCGAGCGGGAGCAGGTGCTGCCAATCAACTACTCACTCGACCCGTTGCCCTTCGTGAGACCCTCAACGTTTGCGACGGTCCTGATCGGAAATCCCCGCGTGGTGCGAAAGCACAAAAAGAGCATCGTCCCAGGCGATCACCGCTGGGCTTCCTATCACGTGTCAGCCTCAAAGCTCACGGGTGTCGGACCCTACACCGCCAAACTCGAGCTGTTTGCAGGCATGGTCCCAGTCAACCTGATTGATGCGATCAAGCTCGTCGGTTTTGACTATTTCATGAGCCCGCGCGAGGTGGCGGACGCGGTCCGCAACGGGCATATTTTACTCTGGTAAGACGAGTTGACGTTCCATGTCCACACGCCTGTGTCGCATCCATCAGGCGTCTCAGGACGATAAGTTCAGGATGGTAAGTTCAGAAGATCTCAGGACGGTAAGTTCAGGAGAAACGTAAGCCAATGCTGAGGAAAAACGGCAGACGCCAGACGGAAAAACGGAACGCTTCGGGGATTGCGCTCGTGGTCGGGCTGACACTCCTTGGGATGGTCACATCGGCGGTGGCCGGAGGTGATTCCGATGGCGACAAGCACAGGAACGATAAGCACAAGGACGATATGGAGAAGAGTGCGAGTCGTTTTTCCGACGTGCCGATTCCGCTTGCGATCGACCTGGTTCCCAAACGCCCCAAACCGCTGCTCGAGCTGGGTGCCCCCTTTCTGGGAACGGGCAATATTGATCCGGGCTTTATACTGCCGACCGGCGCTGTGTGGCAACCGTCGCTGCTGGTCTACGGAACGTATCGCACTGCACTGCAATCCTTTGACGACGGGAATACGAAGTTTTCCGAGTGGACCAACCGTCTCGACCTGTTCTTCGAGCTACGCCTGACCGGAACGGAGCGGTTGCTGGTGGGGATTCGTCCACTGGACCAGGACGGTCGCTTCACGAGTTTCAACCTCCAGCCCAAGGGCGACAACGACTGGCAGACGGAATTCAACGGTGAAATTCAGACGTTGTTCTTTGAGGGGGAATTCGGTGAAATCTTCCCGAATCTCGACCTTGACGATTCGCTGGGACTGGACATCGGGTTCAGTGTCGGACGTCAGCCAATTTTCATTCAGGAAGGAATCATGATCAATGACTTCCTGGATGGCGTCGGATTTGTGCGAAACACGATGCTGCCTTCGGGAACCTCCAATCTGCGGATGACCACGTTTTATGCGTGGAACGAGGTCCATCGCGGCAACAACTTCCAGGGCAACAATGTCGATGATGAACGTGCTCAGTTGTGGGGATTGTTCACGCAGGCAGACCTGCCGATCAGTACGATCGACGTGGATTTTGTCTATGTGCATTCCGGTGGTACGGGTGACGCGTTTTATGCCGGCGTCAGTGCGGTGCAGCGTATCGGACATTATAATACAGCCTTCCGCGTCAACGGATCGTTTCCCACCACGGGCGAATCGGATCAGAACACGCGTGGTATTCTGTTCTTTGGCGAAGTGTCGTGGACACCCCATCACACGGATGACATTGTGTATGTCGACGGGTTCTACGCGATCGACCGATATTCGTCGGCTGCCCGCGACCCTGCCACCGGCGGACCGCTGGGGCGTACCGGTATTCTCTATTCGGCTGTCGGTCTCGGGCGTTATGGGTCTGCCCTGAGCAATCAGGCCAGCGATGCGTACGGTCTCAGCATCGGATATCAGAGGCTGTTTGGGTTTCGGAGCCAGTTGATCGTGGAGATCGGCGGTCGGAAGGATACGGACAACAGCAATACGGGTCAGGCTGCCGTTGCAGCGCGGTATCAGCATGCTTTTGGTCAGCATATGATCCTGCAACTGGATGCTTTTGCAGGCGCCAGCGAGCAGACGAATGCGATGTATGGCGGACGCATCGAATTCCTGTTCAAGTTTTAGCCCGATTCGGGCCGGTAGAAGGATAGTTCTATACTTATCGTGCTGTTCCGCCCGGAGTGCGCGCGGAACGCGGCGTGTTTATTGTGTGCTATGGGTGCGTGTGAAGGGTCACGGATTTGTCCACAACCACAATTTTGCAATGGGGTGGGGCGGTCATTCTGGTAGCGGCTGTCCTGCAGGTGCTGCTTCTGGTGGCGTCATCGGGGCGTCGGTTTGTGTATGAGGGTGGTCAGCGGCGGTTGTCGCTTGCGTTGCTGGGTGAGCGTGTTGCGGCTGCCACGTCTGAGCGGCGGCGTGTTCAGCTTTGTTCTGAGGCGACTTGGCATGGTGTGCGTAAGTTTGAGATTTCCCGGAAGGTGATGGAGGGTGGGGGTATATGTTCCTTTTACCTCGTTCCTCACGACGGGAAGAAGCTGGCAGCGTTTCATCCGGGTCAATATCTGACGTTTCTGCTCCGCATTCCGGGGCAGTCGAAATCGGTCACCCGTTGTTATTCGCTGTCGGACTGTTTCCGGGAGGATCATTACCGCGTGAGCATTAAGAAGGCGCTTCCTCCTCGGGATGCTCCCGATGCTCCGTCCGGTCTTTCCTCGACGTTTTTTCATGATCGACTTGAGGAGGGTGATATCCTCGATGTCAAAGCGCCTACGGGTCATTTTTATCTGGACATGACGAGGCAGCAGCCTGTGGTGCTGATTGGTGGTGGGATCGGCCTGACGCCGATGCTGAGCATGGTGAACGCGATCGTGGATCGTGGTGAGACGCGTGAGGTGTGGTTTTTTTATGGCGTGCGCAATGGTGATGAGCACATCATGCGTGAACACCTTGAGCGTCTTGATCGTGAATTCGAGAACATTCATGTTCAGGTTTGCTACAGCGATCCTGGTTGCGCCGATGTTCAGGGCGAGGATTATGACTTTGCTGAGCGTGTGAGTGTGGATCTGTTCAAGCGTGTACTACCGTCCAGCAATTATGCATTTTTTATCTGTGGGCCGCCGCCGATGATGACCGCGCTGACAGATGGGTTGCGGGCTTGGGGCGTTCCTGATGAAAGTGTTCATTTTGAAGCGTTCGGGCCTGCGAGTGTGAAGAAGAAGCCCGCAGTGGATTCGTCCGATGCATCGTCATCGCATGCGGTGACGATGCGGGTGACGTTTGCCAAATCCGGCAGGACTTGCGACTGGACGCCGTCTTCCGGGACGCTTCTGGATTTTGCGGAAGAGCAGGGCGTTGCGATGGATTCGGGTTGTCGGGCGGGGAATTGCGGGACGTGCCTTGTGGCTGTCAAGGCGGGCAAGGTGACGTATGCGAATGAGCCGGGCGAGAAGCCGGAACCGGGAACGTGTCTGGCGTGTATTTGTGCGCCGGAAGGGGATGTTGAAATCGACGCGTAGTATCGACAGATTTTTGAAGCAGTCGTGTTGTTGAAGTAGTCGTGCTGTTGAGGCAGTTGCGACATTGGGGCAGTTGCGGAAGACTGAGAACGTGTACTCTTTTGAACGGTGATCGCAATGACGATGAATCAACGAAGCATAATGACGGTGAAGCTGGCGTTTTTGTTTGGCTGGGTGTTCGCGTTGTTCTTTGCCGGTGGTGCCTGGGCTTATGATCCTGAGAACGTGGTTGGTGCGGAGCGTTGTGGTGAGTGTCACAAATCCGAACATGCGACGTGGAAAGATACGAGGCATTACAAGACTTTTTACGAGATGCACAAGCGTGACAAGGCCCGCGAGATTGCTGACAAGCTTGGTATCAAGCGGATGAAGACGGAGCGTCTTTGTATGACGTGTCATTATTCACGTCAATCGGATGGTGGTAAGGTCAAGGCTGTCTCGGGTGTTTCCTGTGAAAGCTGTCATGGTCCTGCGCGTGCGTGGGTCGATGTTCATCAGGATTATGGTAAGGGCTTGACGAAGGAAACTGAATCTGAGTCGCATCGTGAGTCGCGATGGGAATCGTGCGCGTCGGCGGGTATGATTCGACCGTCGAACATCTACAATGTGGCTGCCAATTGTTATGGGTGTCATACGGTTCCGTTTGAGGATCTGGTGAACAAGGGTGGTCACCCGGCTGGGAGTCGCTTTGAGTTGTTGTCGTGGTCTCAGGGTGAGGTTCGTCACAATTACATTGAGGGTGCGGTCAATCGACCTGCGACTCAGGCCCGCAAGCGTATTTTGTACATGGTGGGTCGGATGCTGGATCTGGAGTTTGGGTTGCGTGGTGTTGTGAAGGCGACTTCGGGGAAGTTGTATGCGAAGGCTATGGCGCGGCGTGTGAAGAAGGCGGCGGTTGACGTTGAGGCATTGTATGCGGTTGCTGCTGTGGATGAGATCAAGGAGATTCTGGATGCGTTGCCGCGTAAGGCCGATGGTAAATTGCGTATTTCGCTGAAGGCCAAGGATCAACTGCTGGTGGCTGCTGAGAAGATATCGGCGGCTGCCCAGCGTTTTGCGACGAACCATGACGGTGGTGCGTTTGCTGCTGTCGATGCGCTGCTTCCGGGTGAGGGTGATTTCAAGGGGATGGCCAAGCCTTAATTTATGGCAACCGGATCTGGACAGGATGGGCGCAGGGGTGGCGATCGCCGCAAGAGGGATCGCCGACGGGACTCTGACCATGCGTCGCGTCGTCCGAGGGATGAGCGGCGGAAGAACAATCGTCGTCGCAGTCCGCGTCGCACGAGCGATCGGACTGCGAGCGAGCGGGCACCCCGTCCCAGGCGCTGGGATGTTCCGTTTGGTGTCATGTCGGATGTTGATGTGGATCGCGTTCTGAGTATTCGGCCCTTTTGCGACATTGACGCGTCTCATTTTCCGTCTTCCGTACCTTTTCGCGAGATCATCCGAAACGATACGCGCATCACCTCGCTGAAGAACGGCGACATTGTGGTTCGTGAAGGGGATTACGGTAACTCTGCATTTTTCATTCTTTCCGGGCGTGTGCGTATTGTCATCAGTCCGCAGATACCTGCTGCGGTTCTTGGTCGGGCTGTCACGAAGCGTAAGGGGTTGTTCGGGGCGATGTCTCAGCTTTGGCGAAATGCTTCAAATCCTGAGGTGCGTGCGGTGGTTTCTCTTCAGGGCGGAGATGCTCGTATTGGGCGTCGTCATGGAGACTCTGCTGACGCGCGTGTTTTTCTGCAGGATGTTGCTTCCATATTGAGCAAGCACGAAACGCTTCAGCTTTATTCTGGTCAGGCGAAGGAGGGCGATCTCTTTGGGGAGATTGCCGCGCTGGGTCGCACGCCGCGTACCGCGACGGTTTTTTCTGAAGGTGAGGCTGAACTGCTCGAAATTCGCTGGCAGGGTCTTCGGGATATCAAACGTCGATCGGACGCGCTGCGTGAGCATATTGACCGGATGTATCGCGAACGAAGCCTGAAGGTTCAGATGCGTGCCACGCCGATTTTCAGCCATCTCGACGACAGCGCCTCGCGCGACGTTGCGGACCATACGATTTTCCAGACCTTCGGGAATTTCGACTGGTATGCGTCTTATAAAAGTGTAGCGGAAGCGAGTTCAGCCGTTCGCCTTGAGCACGAACCGATCATTGCTGAGGAGGGACACTACCCGAACGGGGTGTATATCATTCGAGCGGGATTTGCCCGGTTGAGTCAGCGGTATGGCAACGGGCATCGGACGGTCAGCTACCTTGGTCGCGGTCGGACGTTTGGATTTGAGGAGATCGCACACAACTGGCGGACGGGTGAACAGGTGCCATTTCAGTACAGCTTGCGCGCGATCGGGTATGTGGATATTCTGCTTGCCCCCACGTCTGTCGTGGAAAAACATGTGCTTCCGACCTTGCCGGAGAATCTGCTGCCCGAACCGATCGAAGCGCCTGGACCCTACGCAGGCAGTGGTATTGGGGGCGGCGGTCGCGACCCTGCTGATCATATTGGAGCCGATCTGCTCGAATTTCTTACAGAGACGCGTTTCATCAATGGTACTGCCACGATGGTTATCAATACCGATCGCTGTACGCGTTGCGACGACTGTGTCCGCGCCTGTGCCGGTGCGCATGACAACAATCCCCGCTTCATCCGTCATGGATTGCAACACCGAAACCTGATGGTCGCCAACGCGTGTATGCATTGTGCGGACCCGGTCTGCATGATCGGTTGTCCGACGGGAGCGATCCACCGTGAACAACTTGACGGACAGGTGGTCATCAACGATCAGACCTGTATTGGTTGCTCCACTTGTGCCAATAATTGTCCTTATCACAATATTCGCATGGTTGATATTCGTGACAAGAGCGGACAATTTATTCTGGACGAACATTCTAACACACCGATACAACAAGCGACAAAATGCGACCTGTGCGTGGATCAGCCTGGCGGTCCTGCCTGCCAGCGTGCCTGTCCGCACGATGCGATGCGTCGGATCGATATGTCCAGTCTGCCCACCCTTGCGGAGTGGTTGAAGCGATGATGTCCTACGCTACAAGACGTTTGGTCGGGGTTGCATTTGTGGTGGTTGTTTCGGCTTTGTTTCTGCTGATCCACCTGTTCGGAAAGGTGGCGTTGTATCATGTCAACTTCCTTTCCGGCTGGACGCTTCTCGTATTGATGTTGTTTCTGACGCTGTTTAATGTGCGGAAAAAATTGCCTTTTATCCCGCTGCTGTCCGCGTCTACCTGGCTACAGTGCCACCTGTATCTGGGATTGTTCTAGATGGTGGTTTTCGGGTCGCACCTGCGATTTGGCGTTCCTACGGGTGCGCTGGAATGGGTACTCTTCGTGCTGTATCTGATTGTGGCTGCCAGCGGGGTTGCTGGGTTGATACTTTCCCGGTGGCTTGCATCGCGCCTGACGCGTCGCGGAGAAGCAGTTCTGTTCGAGCGTATTCCAACCATCCTGCGATGTCTGCGGGAGGATGTCGAATCTCTCATTTTGAAATCTGCGCGGGAAAACACCTCCACGACCCTTGCTGATTTCTACCAGCAGCGTCTTGCCCGGTTTTTTGAATCGCCCCGGCATACTGCTCTGCACCTTCTGGAATCTGACAGGCCTCGGCATGCGCTGCTCGGCGAATTCGCTGCTCTGGACCGCTATCTCAATGATGACGAGCGTTGTGTCCATGCTGACATTACAGAACTAATCAAGCTTAAGGATGATGTGGACTATCAATATGCTGGGCAGGCTGCTCTGAAATACTGGTTGTTTCTGCACATTCCCGCGACCTACAGCCTGCTCATTTTTTCGTTTTTCCATGTCCTGCTGGTGTACGCCTTTCATGGAGGGATCCGGTGATGCGGCGTTTGCAGGATTATGCGTTCGACGCCAGTGCGTACGAGCGTCCGACGCAGAAATGGGTTTGCGGGCACACCTGCGAGGGGCGTCCCTGCCGCATCGGTCCGGACCATCGTGGTCACTGTCTCGCCACGTCCGAATGTGTCCCGATCCGCAAGGGTGATCGCTGGTTATGCACGCGCGTGCCAAACGCTGGAGGGCCATGTGATGCGGGTCCGCTCCCGGCTGGGCAGTGCGGCTGCCCGATTCAGAAATGCCAACCGGTGCGGAGTATTCGCGCCAGGCGGGGATTGCTGTCGATGTGGTGTATTTGTGTCGCGTTCGGTGCGATCCTTCTGGGACTAAGCTCGACTGAGCGGCGGTCCTGGCTGATCTCGCCCGGCCCGCTCACCTCGCATCATGGGACGCTGCAGCCTTCCTGCCAATCCTGCCATGGTGCATCCATCACTGAACCGTTTGCGTGGCTGGAAGCCGTTGCGACTTCAGCGCCCAACGCACAGCAAAGCGATCAATGTCTAAGCTGCCATGATCTTGGCGGGAATGCCCTGTCGCCGCATGGCCTGGATGGTGAATCACTCCTTGCACGTTCGCAGGATCCAGCGTCTCGCGCAGATCGATCTGGTGCGCCATCCGCCATGTCATCAGACGCGCCATTTCCGCTGTCACTGGGCAACCTCGTCCCACACGTCGCTACAACCGCTGACGGGCACATCGCCTGTGCATCCTGTCATAAGGAGCATCGCGGAAGTGATGTCAATCTCGCCGATATGGGCAGTACGCAGTGTCAAGCCTGTCATGCAATGCAGTTCCGAAGCTTCTCTCAGGGGCATCCCGAGTTTTCCTGCTATCCTTACACGCGTCGGACGAGCATCCAATTTGACCACATCGCTCACGCCAGGCACTTTGCCGACACGACATCGGGCGTTCTGGGTGCGGTCGAGCGTTATACCTGTACAACCTGCCATCAGGCGGATGCGGCTGGGCAACACATGCTCGTCAACAGTTTTGATCGGACCTGTGCAGAATGCCACACATCTGACATTCGTCGCGAGACGCTTTCCTTGCTCAACATGCCGGGTCTGGACATTGACACGCTTCGCGAGCGCGACGTGCCGATTGGACATTGGCCTGAGTTTGCTGAAGGCAGCGTGACGCCCATGATGTACTTCCTGCTTTCGTCTGACCCCTTTTTCGTTTCGGATTGGCAACGCCTTTCCGGGATGGACCTCCTTGATTTGAGCGATGCGGATGAGGCTGATCTGGAAGCGGTCGAGCGGCTGGCGTGGTCTGTCAAAACCTTGCTTAACGACCTCGACCTCGGTGGCCATGAAGCGTTGCGGGCACGAATCGAGTCTGTCGTTGGGCGCAGTCTGCCCGATGACCAGTGGTCTGATCTGACTCATATGATTGCTTCCGAAACTGTGTTGTCTGCCATCGAACGTTGGGACGCCGACCTGACCACAGAGGTCGCTCGACACCTTGCAGGTTTGCGTGTGCCGATTCCTGGTCTGCCACCGTCAACGACCGTTTCCGACGGCCACCCGGGTAATGCGAACGAAACGGCAGAGGATTTCGATGATCTGCTCGATGATGATCTACTCGATGACGGCGATCTGCTCGATGATGACGTTGATCTCGCTGGCGATGATGATCTGCTTGGCGATGGTGATGAACTGCTCAATGACGATGACGATCTTCTTGGAGGGGATGACGATCTGCTCGACGATGACGATCTGCTGGACGATGACGATCTGCTCGACGATGACGATCTGCTCGACGATGACGATCTGCTGGACGATGACGATCTGCTGGACGATGACGAAGCTTCAGCCAGTGATGCTGACGTGGATACCGCACCGGAAATCAGTACGCCAGAGAGGATTGAACCCTCCCGGTGGGTCGCAGCCGGTGGCTGGTACGCATTTGATTTTCATCTCCGATATAAGCCGACCGGGCATGCGGATCGATTTCTGAAGGCCTGGTTTGACCTGACCGCCGGTGTTCTGGCCGATGCCCCGACCGGTTCCCCGACCGGTCCTGCACGACTACTTTTTGACGCCCTCTCGCGGAGAACGTCTGCGGGCGCCTGCGGGAAGTGCCACACCTTTGACATGACACCAGGCGGGACTCGATTGTCAAACTGGACCGGATACCGGCCTTTGCAGGATCGGCACCGCTTCACCCAGTTCTCGCATGCCCCGCATTTCGCCCTGCTCGATGACGATGGCTGCTATCAATGCCATCAACTCGCCCCGGATGCAAACGATGCCGCATCGTTCAATAGTCCCGACCCGCACGCCTCGTTTGAAAGCAATTTTCAACCCATGGACCGCACCGTCTGCACCACCTGCCACGTCCCCGACGAGGCAGGCGATAACTGCCTTCTGTGTCACAATTACCATGTCGGGACGATTTCCCGAACGTTGCTGACAGCCCCCACGCTTCGCAATGCCAGCACCAGAACGCCCAGATGACGTCCTCGATCACCTGGGCACGAACTCAAATATCTGCACGAACGAGATTGATCGACCACCCCCGGACGCCACCACTGTCGGCGATTGATATACCTGGCGAAACCGTGTCAGCCGATCCAGCGACACGCATGTGACCAATGGGTCCAGGCCTGCGATCCGCCGCGACCGATCCCCCGCCAGCCGCACAAATCGATCCGCCTGAAGATATGACCCGAACCGCTCCACCTTTTCTATCACCTTCATTTCTCTGCCATTTTCATCCGTTTCGATCGCAAAGGTGATGACATCCGTGGTGTTGCGGGCGACGACCTTTCCGCCCCCGAACAACAGCATCCGCACACACATGGTTCGATAAAATGCGGGGTAATAGACGACGACCGGTTTCAATATTCCGTCTTCGGAGCGGGTGTAATATGTTTCAAAGAGGGTCTCGGGATCTATTCCTGCCCAGGTTGCGATCGATGCGAGCTTGCCGGTGTTTTCCGTATCATGCGTCCCGCGCCACTGGGTCATTCGACAATCCAGAATGACGTAGCGGGCACCCAGGCTTGCTGCAATCTCCGATGCTTCCATGCCCGTCTGGGCGACGAAGAAGGGTGCAACATCGCCCGCACCTGCCTGCGTGGGGTTCGCATTGGGTACGCGACGCCCTTCGTTGATGATCCAGTATCCATAATCCCACCAGCTCAGCACCGAATAATCGGGCAGACGCGACGCGCCCAGATCGCCAGCCATCCCGTCATACAACCCGTTGTAGTATTCCTGTGATCCGAACGGTTCGGGGGTATGCGTACGCAACCAGGCCATTGCAGAAAACCAGTCGTCATGCATCCCGACCGATCGTCCTGCCATCGCAATGGATGGTGAGAGATTGGGAAGGATCAGCCCCAGAAACGCCAGCGTGCCACATATCGACACTGCTGGTCCTCGCCACGATTTCCACCGTTGGGCTTGCCGATGTCCGATCCATCGCAACAGCTCGACTGTCACTGCTGCAGCCAGGATTGCTACATTGGTTGCAGCGTAATAGGCATATCGATTTTGCTGCAACGTCGCGATCAACACGATCAGCGTCCAGATGAGGAACAGCGTCTGCGATGGTCGCCCGCCCCGGATCACCGAAGCGAGGAGCATGGCGATGGCGGGTATGACAAGGAACAGGCTCGTCGTGAACATGCGCCATGCACGGTCGATTGAAAACGCGCCATCAAGCGAAAAAAGTGGTTGCACCTCCTGGATTGTTGTTTCGATCGATGGGTTCAGAAACCGCGTGATTTCCCAGCGGATTGCACCCAGCGTACCCGGTGCCACCGTGAAGATTCCGACAACCCCGACCATCACACTCAGCAGCATCACCAGCGGAAACCACAAGCGATGGGTACGAGGACGCAGCCGCCACGACAGGAGCGTCAGAATGATCGAAGCTGACACGCAGGCAATTAGCCCGACGATCTGATACCGCGCCCAATGGGCTGACCCCAGTTGCGG
>JAJRYY010000224.1 GCA_024275565.1 Planctomycetota bacterium | reverse complement strand
GCAACCGGTCCGCATCTCGGAGCTTGCGAATAATCTGCTCCGGATTGTGTCGTTTCCGTTTCATAGTCAAGTCCTTACTGCCCCACACCGGGGGCCAATGGACTCTCATAACACCTGGATCAGCTTTTGGGGAGCAGGTCAGGGTGCCAGAATCGAAAACCATTTTTTCGTTATCTGGTGGGATCCGTTGCACGAAATCTGCCCCTCACACCTCAAGCATACCTAAGCTGCCAAATATTGGACAAGACAAAGCAATTGGACAAGACAAAGCAATGTGTGGCAGTCGAGCGTCAAGCGTCGTCGGACACTTGGATGTCGAACTGGATGTTGACCAGCTCGGTCAAAGCTTCCAGAGCAGAAGCAGCATCAGACCCGACCGCACTGATTCGGAGCCTGGTCCCGTGCGTCGCGCCAAGCAACATCATTTCCATCGCACTCTTACCGTCAACTTCCTGTCTTGTACCACGCAACTGCGAAACTCGAATATCAGACGAAAAAGTCTGCGCCAAATCCACAAATCGCATCACAGGCCTGGCGTGAAGCCCCTCACGATTCTGGATGACTACCTCGCATTGAACAGGTTTCAATTCGTCGCTCACGGCAGCTCGTCATCCTCATTGCTGGCCTGCCTCGCATCCTCAGCCCACATCCGATAGAACCAAAGAACCCTACCACGATCCAACGCCCAACGTCGAAACCCTCACTCAGCACACCGAAATCCCGCTGAAAGAGACCCCCTCAGCTGCCCGATATTTCGTCGGCCTCTTCGATCAGCTCGATCAAAGCCTCTTTTGTCTCAGATTGACGCAGGAAACGTCGGAAATTGTCCTGCTGCAAGTGGCGGAAGATCTGCTCCATGGCAGCCAGGTGAGAATCCGGGTCATTTTTCGGGCTGACTAAAAGCATCACTGTAAAAACAGGCGCCCGGTCCAGAGCCGCAAAATCGACGCCTTTACTGGAGCGACCCAACGTGGCGATCATCTTGTCAACAGCGTCAGATTTGACATGCGGGACCGCCACACCCTTCCCGAACCCAGTACTTCCCTCATTCTCGCGCTTGATGGCGATGCGGGCGATAGAGTCCACAATCTCCGGGTTTAACGCACCGGAATCTGCCAGTGAACGCACAAGCTCCTGGATGACACCGTTACGATCAGTGGATTCAAAATCCGCAATAATTGAATCGCATACGAAAAAATCGGTCAATTTCATAGGTACTGCCGATCCTGCCTGCGGATTCGAATGCCCGCATAAGTCTTGATTTTTCCCCGGTTCGCGACCAGGGCCTGATTGATCAATTCAAATCGATCCTCTGCTGAAGACCTTCATTCCGCCTCAAGCGGCCAGATGGATCGCCATCCTGTCACCTGCTACACGACGCACTCAATTTTCACTGAGAACGCCTACGCACTCGCTTTTTACCGTGAAAACCTACTCACTCGCTTTCCGCTGAGAATGCAAGTGGTTTCGCTCTTTTTCCTTGTGTTTCCTGATTTGACGCTCCAGCTTCTCCTCCACAAGATCGATCAGGGTGAACGTGTCTGGACCCTGATCATTCCCAATGAATTCAGTGCTGGAACCAGCGTTGACGATCATCTGTACCGAAAAATGGTCGCCTTCCTGGTCAATTATCACTTCAATCGACTGGATCCGGTCATAATACTTCAGCAGCTTTTCAGCTTTGTCATGCGCATACTGCTTGATTTCATCAGTAATCTTGAGGTGTCTTGACTTAATTGTGATTTGCACAAATTTCCTCCTATCAGCAGCCACATGAATACCGCAACACGGCGATGGCTTCACACCAACTGTAAATAGCACAGCATCCCGGTCTGATCCACTCCATCCACCAGCCAAAAGTATCAGACAGCCAAAAGTATCCACCAGCCAAATGTATCAGACAGCCAGCAGCATCCGCCAGCCAAATGTATCAGCCAGCCTGTGTATCCAAAATGCCAACTTTCTCAGCCAACTCACCCGGTTTCAAGACACCACCGCTAATGGTGTACCGCAATGCCTCGTCAATGCTGATCGGCAAGACCAGTGCATCGCTCCGGGCGACCGTGATTGTATACCCTGTGATCGGTGTTGGCGAACTCGGGATGAACACCGTCAGCATATCCCGCTTGTCTTCTTTGGCGATCTGCCGCATCGGACCACCCGTCACGAACCCGATCGACCAGATTCCTTCACGCGGGTACTGAACCGCCACCACGCCCGAAAATTCGACTTTTGTCTCCGAAATGAACAGATCCGTGACCTGTTTGATGTTCGGATAGATGGCACCGATCACCGGAACACGCATCAGAACGCGCTCGACCACAAGCCAGGTCGTTCGACCGATGAAACTCGCGAGAAAGTACCCCATGAAGTATATAAGTACCACCGCAATCACAAAACCGATGAAATTGAAGAATTTCCACTTCCGGGTGGCCAATTCCCACATCACCGTGTTCCGGGTCTGCATGAATCGCCGCTGATCTTCCTCAGAAGGACCAGGATTCAGCGTCAGAGCCTTGTAGTGCATGGTAAGCTGCCGCCCACGCGAATCCCATTCGTTGATCGGATCCCCGTAATTGAGGGCGGTTTCCTCGCTAATCCCAAGCCACAGCGGCGGAGGACCACCCCAGGCATAAAGGGCGACAACGCCCTGTGTGATGTGTCTTCCAATATTGTCGTCCACGAATCGATACGCCCACACCACAAGGGCAATCGTGACGATGGTGGGTGCCAGTGCAGCAAGCCCACGCATGAAAAACGGCTTAAAATCGCTCTTCATCGCTTATTTTCCAAGCCGCAACAGGCATATCAGGTGAAAACGCGTACCGTCGTACAGCAGGCATGACCCGCGAAACAGGCATAACCTGCAAAATGATGCATAATCTGCAATATCTGCAATGTGGCGCGCTACAGTACCCACGCCATAGTATTGCGTCGGTTGCGCATTGACGAGAATGTAAACCCGCCCCTATATATGGTCAACCATACCGCGTGCGGGACGGATGTTGTACCAGAACTATGGATTCGGAACACCGGCAGAACCATCCGGGGATCGCAGAACCACACAAGAGTCGCAGAACCACACAAGGATCGACCGACGTGTCCATGAAGCGTGCCATCATATTCAATCTCGCCTTTCTAGCAGCCACACTGGTCGTTGCCTCCTCGCTGATAGAAACCCGCCACACCGTATCGCTGGCAGAACCCGTTTCGCCAGATGGGTGGAATATCGCCTTCTCCCCGCCCGCAGGCTGGGATCCCGTCGTCCATCAAAAGAATATCTTTTCCGATTTTCTGGTCTTCGACCTTGTATCCGAAAAAACCCCCCTCCGACGCCTCCATGTGCGCAGGATCGGAATCCTCCCAACGGCAGACCCCGGCGATGTCGCGCTGGAATGCCTGCAAAGCTTTGGTGTCGCCACCCACTCAAACTCCTCCAGAAAACTGAATTCGTACCCGATCGAATTCGGCGACACCGAAGGCGTGGTGATCGAAACCGAACGGGAAGTGATTTCCGTCGCCGGTGTCGTCGGCGGGAGCGGATATTGTTTCGTCATCGAATCCTCCCAGATACCAATCCGTGAATACGATCGTGCGGTCATCCTCGCAATCACAGAGTCAATCGTTCGCATTAGGTAGCCTGGGCAAAATGGGCAATATTGCGAACCCCCCCCAGCCACCGCACGACCGACACGGTCATCCATTGGCTATGTGCTACATCCACTTATATGTTTATACTGACTCGCCAGTCGTCGGGTTCACTTTTTCGCCAGTCGTTCACCTCATTCCAAGGGGACGGTTTCATGCGACAAAATCGGATCAAATCACCTCGGATGGATCAGGATGAGAACCGCCGCGCCTTCACGCTCATCGAAGTACTCATCAGCGTCAGCATCATCGGGTTCCTTCTGTCCATCATGCTCCCATCGCTGAAATCCGCACGCCAACAGGCGAAGCTCGTCGTCTGCAAGTCAAACACATCGATGATCGGCCGGGCGGCTGCGACCTACTACGCAGAAAATCGGGATTGGTTGTGCGGATCAGCCGGGACCAGTGGAAGTGTGCTATTCACCGGTTCCGATGAGTAAGCGGCGAGACCGGACTCCGAGGAGGAAGAGATCTTCGCAGATGCTGCACAAATCTGGGATTACGCCGGACCACTGGCTGCCTACCAGATCGGGACGCCGTTTTCCGGAAACCGTGTGTCACGCATGCAACAGGCGGTCGAAGGCGTCTTCAAGTGTCCATCGAACACCTACAAAGCCGACCCGTTCCAGAGCGAGGCAGGGACGTTCGAACAGCAGCAGATGACGAGTTACAACACATTTCGCAGCTTCATGATGTGGTCGCGGACAATGGTTAACTGGAATCCATCGGAACCATGGGGTGAGCGTGCGCCGGTTCCGGAAGCAAGTTTTGACACGGTCGGGGGAAAGACACTGACGCCTCAGAACTACCGTCCCCATATCGATCGCGTTGCGAATCCAGCCGGCAAGGTCTATCTCGCGGATGCAAACCGCTTTACGGATGAATCCGGCAAAATCACATACGACATCGACTGGGACGCTGAGAATGGCGGCGCCTTTTGCAATGGCGGCCCCACACTCCCGGAATGGGGTGAATCGCCGCCATCCTCCGGCGGTGGACCGCAGTATGTCCTGTCGTCATACCATCCCGATGAGCAGCTCGGCAAAATTGGATACCGCCATCACGCAGCCGGCGAACGAGGGATCGTCGTGAACTTTTTCGACGGACATTCCGAATTTCTCACAGAAACCCAGTCCCGCCATCCTCGATACTTCTGGCCAAAGGGTACGAAAATCCCATTCCCCGAGCTGAACGAAGAAAGTCAGAAACAGATCAGCATCCAGATGCTCGACGACGATTTCAACTACGTCGTCGGAAACTGATCGGGAGTTGAAACGGGGACGAGTTGAAACGGGGACGTAGCTAGTTTATTCCTGACTGATGACCTGCGAGTTTCTGTAGGGTCCGCACAGTCAGGTAGGGCAGGTCGTTCTTTCGCCTCAAGGCGAAAGGTTGACCTGCCTCCACCATGCGGCTTCGGGAGTTCAAACGTGGATGTGCATGGTTGAGTACGGTCAATCGCCCAATGCAAGCCCCACCACCATCGCCACTCCGTAGGGCGGGTTTCACACACCGCAATGAAAAAGAACGCCAACCGAACATTCTCACCAAAAAATCGCCCATTCTGACCCAAAATCGACCATTTTCAAAAATATCCCATTTTTTCTGTAAGGTTTCGACAAAAACCGTTCTCTTGATAATGAAGACCGATCGCCAACCAACGGAATGGCGAAAACCGCGGAAGAAATGACCAACCTCCGCAAGAAACCCATCGGGGAGTCGAAAAGAGCGATGCAATTCACAAATCGAAACTGTTTTCAATATCCAGACACGATCCAACCACAGACCCACCCACCCACGCACTTTCCAACCTTCACAGCCATCCTGCGATTCATGCTCTTTTTGAGCGTCGTCACCACCATCGCCAATACCACCATCGCCAACGCGACCACAGAGGCCCGCTACGACTGCGTCCACAGCCTCCAGCAGAACCACACCAGCAATCCAACCCCAACCGCCGGCGACGCAGACACACACCACAACAGAAACCGATCCAGCGCACCAGCCCTCAGCCGTCTCACACAGCGCGATCCTTCTATAATCATCCGCGGCGTGTATACTCCTGACGGATCGACCGAATCATCACCCTTGCAGGAGCGCGGTAATATGGGAGAAAGACGAGTTGGCATCGTGGTCGGAGGCGGACCTGCACCAGGGATTAACGCTGTGATCGGGGCAGCAACGATCGAAGCCATCAACAATGGTCTCGACGTGGTCGGAATCTACGACGGATTTCGCTGGCTTTGCAGTGACACGTTCGATCCCGCAGAACACACCACGCCGCTGGAAATCAAAACCGTCGCACGGATCCACTTCGACGGCGGGTCAATCCTCCGAACCTCCCGCACAAGCCTGCTCGATCCATCCTCCGTCGCCGACGGTGTACCAGCTCAGCCAGACGCCACCAAACTCGATCGCCTCCTGGATCGCTTCAAATCACTCGGCATCACAGATCTCATCACCATCGGCGGCGACGACACCGCCCTCAGCTCGCGATTCGTCTCAGAGGCAGCAGGCGGCGACATCCACGTCGTCCATGTCCCCAAAACGATCGACAACGACCTCCCCCTCCCCCACAACGTCTCCACCTTCGGATTCTCCACAGCCCGATACTTCGGCACCCAGATCGTCAAAAACCTCATGCAGGATTCCCTCACCACAGGTCGCTGGTACCTCGTCACGGTCATGGGGCGGACGGCTGGATGGTTGGCACTTTCAATCGGTCAATCCGCAAGCGCCACCATCACCCTCGTCCCAGAGGAATTTGAAGAAAAAGTCACAATCCAGCACATAGCAGATGTCCTCGAAGGCTCCATGCTCAAGCGTCAATCCATGGGTCGCAGCGATGGCGTAGCCGTCGTCGCGGAAGGTCTCGCCTACAAACTCGGCGACAAAGACGAAATCGAACAACTGCTCGGTCGCAACGTCCCAGTAGACGCAGCCGGTCACATGCGACTCGCCGATGTCCCACTCGGATACCTCCTTCGATGCGAACTCGAGCGCCGCTTCCAGACGCGAAACCAGAAAATATCCATGGTCACCCACATGCTCGGATACGAACTCCGGTCCGCCGACCCAACCCCCTTCGACATGTCCTACTGTCGCACACTGGGTCATGGCTGCATCCAGCTTTTGCACGATCAGCACGAGGGGCGCCTCGGTGCCTGCATGGTCACGCTGATCGACGCAGAAATCGTCCCCATGACATTTGAGTCCATGGTAGACCCCGACACCAACCGCACCCGCGTCCGCCGCGTCGATACAACCTCTCAGCAATACAACGTCGCCCGAGCCTACATGATCCGCCTCGAACGCGCAGACCTCGACCGCCCCGATTCACTCAAACGCCTCTCCGAACAGGGAGCCATGACACCAGACACATTCCGCGACCGCTACCAACGGGCAGCCACACGCCTCCACACCCCGTAGGGTGCGTCCCGGACGCACCTTCTTTTGTTGCTGTGCTTTTTTACTGTGACTCACGCTGACGCACGACTTCTTGCCATCAATTGAGAGAACAGCACCCCCACCGTGCGATCGGACACTTGACCGAACCCACAATACGCTGGATAGCGTCCAGCGTAGGCCGCGATCAGAAAGTCGTTCCAGTCTCCGATTCATTTTCTTATCCCCAAATTTGGAGAACCCAACATGCAGCCCATCACCAGCAGTACCACGGCAGTTCGTGTCAGTATCAGGGTGTTACCCCTGCTCGTCATCCTGCTCATCCTCACCGCCGGTTCCATCCCCGCATCCGCCCAGTGCTTCCACGGCGACCCCAACGGCAGCGGCAACGTAGACATCGCAGACTACGAAGCCTTCGCAGATTGCGTAACAGGCGACGCTGGCGGACCCATCCCACCCGGCTGCGGCCCCCTGGACCTCGACACCGACGGCGACATAGACCTGCAGGACTTCGCCCGATTCCAGAACATCTTCGGCGTAACGCACGGGTTCCTATTCGGCAATTCCGAATTCGATGTGGGGTGCTGGACCCTATCTGTAGCTATCGCAGACCTTGATCTGGATGGAGATTCTGATCTTGTGGTAGCATCCACAGGATGTGACAGAATAGTGTTGCTGTTCAACGATGGTAACGGCATGTTTGCTGAGAACATGTATTATGAAACAGGAGATGCTCCGGGTTCGGTAGCAATAGGGGATCTGGATGGCGACGGAACTCCTGACTTTGCTGTGGTGAATATCAACAGCGACAACATATCAATTTTCCTAAACAATGGGAACGGTACCTTCGACGATGCTGTATTCTATAGCACTGGAGACGCGCCCTTCTCTGTTGCACTCGGAGATCTAAACGACGATGGATCCCTCGATATAGCTGTCACGAATGTGAACAGTCAAGATTTATCAGTACTCCTGAACCACGGAGACGGCACATTCTCAGACGAAGTGAGGTATGAAACAGGTAGCGTGCCTGTTTCGGTGGTCATCGGAGATCTGGGCAATGACGGAGATTTGGATATCGTTGTGGCAAATGCGGGTATCTTCAACGAATTTGATGGGAATATTTCGATTTTGTTCAACAACGGCAATGGTACTTTTCCCAGCCCTGTGCTCCACGATACTGGAGATAGAACTTCGTCGGTGGCGATCGGGCATCTGAATGGGGACGCATATCTCGACATCATCGCGGTGAACATGGGCAACCTGGACTCTGAAAATGGTAGTGTCTCAATTCTGATGAATCTCGGAAATGGAGCGTACGGCGACGATGTCCTCTACGACACAGGAAGTATGCCAGGGGCTGTGTCTCTCGGTGATATAGATGGTGACGGTGACTTGGACCTGGCCGTGGCAAACACGGGCAACTTTTTTGCTCAGGAAGGCAGTATCTCAGTCCTGATGAATCAAGGTGGTGGTACATTCACCAGCGAGGTTCGTTATAGTGCTGGAGGCCGACCTGTTTCAGTGTCTTTTGAAGACGTCGATGGCGACAACGACCTCGACCTTGTAGTCGCAAATCAAAGTAACAACACCGTGTCTGTGCTTATAAACCATGGCGATGGCACCTTCGCAAGCGATGCCATCTACGGGACGGGAAACTTGCCTGATGCAGTTGTGATTGGTGATCTGGACAACGATGGTGACTTGGATCTCGCTGTCGCAAACGGTACCTATGGCCTTTCAGTACTGCTAAACAATGGCAATGGCATGTTCGCAGAGCCAGTACCTTACGATGTTGGAGCTTCTCCTGATTCAGTCGCCATCGGTGATTTTGACAGCGACGGGGATCTCGATATTGCGGTGGTCAACGCTCTCGGCTACAACGTTTCAGTCCTTCTCAACCACGGCGACGGCAGCTTTGCAGAACAAGTATTGTACAATGTAGGAGCTTTCCCTCTAGCTATTGCAATAGATGATCTGGACAGCGATGGTGACCTCGACCTTGTCGTGGCGAATGCTGGCAACGATGACGTTTCGATCCTTCTCAACCATGGCGACGGAACATTCGCCAACGATCTACGCTACAGTGTAGGGATTCAACCAGTCTATGTGGGCATTGGTGATTTGAATGGAAATGGAGATATGGACCTCATCGTGGTAAACGAAGCGTATGGCAACATCTCGGTGCTATTGAACCATGGCGACGCCACGTTCACCAATCCTGTACCCTACGACGTGGGAGGTGCGCCAAAGTCTGTCGTCATCGGTGACTTGGACGGCGACGGTGACCTCGATGTCGCCGTGCCCAACAGCCGTTGCGACACCATCTCGGTGTTATTGAACGAAGGTGACGCAACGTTTGCTGACGATGTGACCTATGAAATAGGAGATCTACCTTCTTCCATTGCTGTCGGAGACCTCGACGGTGATGGGGATAGCGATCTTGTGGTTACCAATGATGGCGACGATAACATCTCGGTGCTACTGAACCACGGTGACGGCACATTTGCCGACGGGTTACTCTACGGTGTAGGATTTAGGCCCAAATCAGTGGCAATCGGTGACCTTGACACGGATGGCGACCTCGACCTCGTCACGGCAAACAGGAACAGTGGCAACGTTTCAGTACTACTCAATGGGTGCATTCCGTAGGTTGGATTAAAGTGATATCGATAGACGCATGGGG
>JAJRYY010000223.1 GCA_024275565.1 Planctomycetota bacterium | reverse complement strand
CTTCCGGCTACCCTTGCGATTTGCTCCGATTCGTACGAAACTTTTCATGATACGGCTCCTTGTTTGATGGATGTTCCAAAAACCACCGTCATTCATGGAGCCGTTCGTCTCAAATTTCAACTAAAATTAGCACACCCCCATTGAGGCGTAGCCAGCAGTTATCATTCGGGCATGGCCTGCAGTAATCATCCAGGCGTGGCCTGCAGCAATTCGATCAAGTCATGTCCGCTGTGGGCGCAAAAGCACGTTCCAACCCCAGCCCAGTAGCAATATTATCAGACCATCACGTTCACCGACTATCAAGTTCACCGACTATCAAGTTCACCGACCATCACGTTTACCCGCTATAACGTCTACACACCATGACGTTTATGGAACATGCTGCTCAGTGTCAGGCTGATTCCCTTCTCAGGCTTCTTATCGGCCGTTACCTCAAGTCGCCTTCCACACGGGTCGATACGCACAGTTGTAGCAGTAAATAATCGTCTGCAGTGCTCGGATTCTGTCCTGCGTGGAACATCCTGATGGACGTAATGCAACAATCTGAAATCGATGCCCTGCTCAACTCGGCATCGTCGGGCGGGGACGATAACAGCAACATTGCAGACTCGGGGTCGGGGGCGATCGGGGGGGCGGGGGCGATTTCACTTCCGGAAGAGTACAGGGTCAGTGCGACTGACAGTCAGTTACAACGCATCCGTCCCATTCGAGTTCCCGTGCGCATCAGACTGGCTGACCGCTATATGAGACTTGATAATCTCCTCGATCTGACGGTTGGGACGATCATCGAATTCAGCAAATCAGCTGACTCCGAACTCGACCTGATGGTCAACAATGTTGTGATCGGGCACGGAAACGCGGTCAAATGTGGAGAACGTTTCGGTCTCCGTGTCATCCGCATCGAGCCATGGACGCAACGTATTCTGTCGGAAGGGCTTCTGCGATAAGGATCCATCGCCAAGCAGAGCAGCCTCACCCCAACTGGGAAAGCAAGTCGGTCAATCGCCGCAGGCTGGTTTGCTTGTCGGGCAGCGTTCCGTTCAGTTGTTCCCGATAAAGCCTGTCCAGAAGTTCTGCATATATTGGTCCCTGAGGAACATTCTGATCCATAAGATCCTCCCCGCGCACGAATGGTGGGGGTGCAACCTCTTCTGGCGGGATACTGCTGGACCAGCGCGTCAGCTCGTCGAAAGCGACCATTGGCAGTCTTAGAGAAACCAGTTCAGCATGCAGCAGGTCCAGCAGATCGCGGAATCCTTCGTCAGCCATCATCATTTTCACATCCGCAAGTTCAAGGTCATCGGGCTGCTTCGCACGGTCCAATTGTCGAAGCAACCAGGATATTTTTCTGACCTCTGCATTCGAACAGGTCAACGATTTGCAAATTATCCCGATATTACCAGATGGCTGATCTCGTAACACAAGCGCCAACGCCAGCGAAAAACCCGTATTCTCGGGTGCATCTTCCAGTCGCTTCACAACCAACTCAGCAGTCAGCGGGTCGAAGGACAGGCCACGCACCAGGTAATCGCAGAGGCCCGCATCCTGCATGAGTCGCCACCCGCGTCCGCGGGATGCATCGCAGAGGATCAACTTCAACTCCTCACGAACGCGCTCAGGACTGATCGACGAAAGCAGGTGCGATTCTTCCTGGATCGCAGACATCGTCCTCGATTCGATCTCAAAGCCAAGCCTTGCAGCAAATCGAACAGCACGAAGCATCCGAAGATGGTCTTCCACAAATCTCTCACGAGGCTCGCCGATAGCGCGCAGCAGGTTCTGATCCAGATCTTCCCGCCCGCCCACATGATCGATGATGGTTCCGCTGGCGACATCCAGGAACATCCCGTTGATCGTGAAATCCCGCCGGGCTGCATCTGCCCTCTGGTCACCGAATGTCACGGAATCCGGATGTCTTCCATCGGTATACCGCCCATCCGATCGAAAAGTGGCGACTTCCACCTGACGCCCCATAACCCATACGATCACAACCCCGAATTTCGCACCCACCATTTCAGTCCGCCGAAACAAGTCTGCGACCCGTTCCGGATGGGCATCGGTCGCGACATCGTAGTCCTTCGGCTCGCGACCCAGCAGCAGATCCCGCACGCAACCACCTGCCAGCAACGCTTCATGACCAGCCTCAACCAGCTTCGCAATCACGAATTCCGCTGCCTCACGAGGAGACCGGTCTGCAGATCCAGAACGAGGATTCGCCCTCATAGCGCATCCCCCGGATCACCCGTCTCAGCGCCAGCCAATGCGTCATCATCCACACGTTTCTTACGAACGATTGTGATCCCGGCAGACCCATATATGCGATGCACACAAACCTCCCAGCAGTCGCGCGTTTCGGGTTCGTAAACCACCCTCGATTCATGATGTGCAACGATCAGCGTATCCTCAGTCGCCCACGCCGCACGGTACAAATGCCCAATCAGCTTCCTGACACGCCCCATGGGCGAAGGATCCCTGGCATCGCGGTAGGGGGGATCGACGAAGATGAGTCCGAATGACGGATCTGGTCGAGGCGTAGACAGGCAGGCTGTCCATGCATCAGCCCGGAGCACATCACTGGCATTCTCAGCCCCGAGCGACAGGATATTGGCACGCAAGGTCTTTGTGGCTGCTCCGCCTCGTTCCAGAAATCGACAATAGCCTGCACCGCGCGACAGGGCTTCCAGCCCCATGCTGCCACTCCCCGCAAACAGGTCAGCCACATGGAAGGGCGGAAGTGTCCCGGATTCTCCAACACGCGAGCACAGCATGTCAAAAATCGCTTCCCGCAGCATGTCCGGCATGGGGCGGGTCGAACGGGTAGGGGGTGGTATAATCCGCCGTGACCGCCATTGTCCTGCAATGATTCGCAAGATGCTCTATCATCCAAAAGAGTGAACCGTTTGACCCGAATACAACGACTCCTATAATCCGCCAAGGTCCATCGTTTGACAAGATGGCCCATCACCTGACAGGAAAGGAATATGTGTGGTTTCCGTACTCTGTGAACATTGCACGGCAGAATGCTGTCGTTACCTTGCCCTGCCTCTCGATCTACCCGAAACAAAGCGGGATTTCGATGACATCCGATGGTACCTCATGCACGGGGGCGTGCTTGTCTTCGTTGAGGAGGGCAACTGGTTCATTCAAGTGCGTACCACCTGCAACAACCTGCAATCCGATTTCAAATGTGGCGTTTACGAGACACGACCGGAGATTTGCAGAGAATACAAGGCACACGATTGCGATTATACGGGCGGTGACTATGGCTACGACCTCCTTTTCACCCAGCCAGAGCAGATCGTCGCCTACGCAAAGGAATATTTCGCTAAAAAACGCAAAAAGAAAGTCGCATCCAAATCAGGTGCAAAGGCAACCATGAAGCAGAAGGCGGCAGCGCGGAAGCGGGTAAAACCAGGCAAAGGCCCAGCCAGATCATCCGGAAAACGCCGAAAGGCAAGCTAGCGCGTCATGGCAGCGATCCCTACGCGAACAATACGAAACGTCTTAACGCTCATCTTATCACCCGTCATCTTGTGGATCGGTTCCGGCTGCTCCGCAGTGTCAGCCTCAATTGCCACCGACACATCATCCACCGCAGGATGGTCCACGATGGAACGACAATTCGCCCATACCGGCGAACTGGTCCGGTTCGACATGGTCCTCACGAGAGGATATTTCCAGAAAACACCCCTGGACCCCTTTGGCATCGTCGACTACTGCATCGTGAACATCGGGTCAGAACAGATCGAAGCAAACCTCGACGAACGCGGGCATTTCGGATTTTCTCATGAAATCGGACCGCGCGACGGTGTCACACTGCCCATCACTGCGACAGCCTATCGGTCACAAGGACTGAGGGACCGCATGAAAATCGGAGGCAGGTGGATCAACGCCGACGACCCATACGACCCGACCGACACGCTCGTCGCAACAGCCGGCATGGAACTGTTCATCTACAAAACCTCCGTCGACTGGCAACTGAAACACACTGGGAACCAGCTCAAAATGGAGACCGGGAGACTCGAAATCCTCAAGGAAGATGCCCCTGCGAGAAGCATCTACCACAAATCCAGAACGCCCGGCGGGTTCGATGCGTCCGCTTCAACCGAAACCGAATATCGCGTCCTCTACGAACCGACATGGGACGAAATCAACCGTTCAGGAACCACGCCGATCAGATTTCTCGTCTACGATACAAACGACATCCAGCACGAATTTCTAGCAGCGATCAGCACACCATGAGTTTTCAATGCCCCAAAGGAACCCGCGATTTCTATCCACCGGATATGTACGTCCGAAACTGGATCGCTGACCGTTGGCGCAGCATTTCCCATCGCAACGGGTTTGAAGAATACGACGGACCGATCTTTGAATACCTGGACGTTTTTCGCATCAAAAGTGGAGACGCCATTGTGGGCGAGCTTTTCCATTTCCAGGACCGTGGCGGACGCGAATTCGCCATACGCCCTGAAATGACACCCACACTGGCTCGGATGGTCGCAGCCCGTGCAAACGCGCTCTCAAAACCCATCAAGTGGTTTTCCATGCCAAGGCTTTGTCGGGCGGAGCGACCGCAACGAGGTCGACTTCGCGAGTTTTTCCAGTGGAACATCGACATTCTGGGTGAAGAAAGCGCACTCGCCGACGCAGAGTGCATCTTCGTGCTAGCCGATTTCCTTCGTGACGTAGGCCTTTCCCCTGAGCATTTTGAGATCAGGATCAATTCCCGCGAACTCGTCGCGAACATCCTGGAAAACGCGGGCATCGCCCCAGATCGTTTCGACGCCATCTACGCCGTGCTCGACAAACGCGACAAGGTCGACGAGCAGCATTTCGAGAAAATGGTAGGGGAGTTACACCTGACACAGAACCAGCAATCTGCATTGCTTCAACTCGGCGAAGCAAAAGGTGCTGAGGGGTTGGCCCGTGTTGAAAAGCTGGTTCTGGGACATCCCGCAGGCGAGGAATCTCTCACACAACTACGCGAGCTCTTCCACCTCCTCGACCGCATGGGCATTGGAGAATGCTGCCGGTTCGACATGGGCGTCGTACGTGGGCTTGCCTACTATACCGGTGTCGTCATTGAGGCATTTGGAAAAGGGGGGTTGCAACGCGCCATCGCTGGCGGAGGACGTTATGGCAGGCTCGTAAAGCTCATGGGCGGTCCAGATATGAGTGGCATTGGTTTCGCCACCAGCGACGTCGTGATCCAGGACCTCCTAACGGAATTCAACCTGCTTCCAGAACCCGAAACAGCCGCCGACCTCTTCATCATAGACGACGCTTCAGACCCAGCCTGCTTCGACACCGTCCTGGAGATAACCACCAGTCTGCGACAGCAAAACCACTCAGCCATATTCTCATACAAGCGTCAGAACATCGGCAAACAGTTCAAGCAGGCGTCCGCAAGGGGTGTCAGACGGGTGGTGATCGTCGATGACAAAACAACGCAGGCTCGAACGGTCTCCGTCAAGGATATGGCCAGCGGGAAACAGATCGATCTTCCAATAGACGCCTTTCTGGACGATCCGTTACGCCCCATCGAGGAATTCTGATGGCAAGACGCCACATCCACTACGAGGCAGCATTCGAAGACTACCTCCGCTCACGAGGGACAGCCTACCTCCCAGTCAATGAAAATCGAAAAGCCATTTTCGCAGGTGCACGCGTCAAATCTTTCGACTTCCTCATCTACCGAAATCCGGGCAAAACATGGCTTGTGGATGTCAAAGGACGCAAATTCCCCTACACGCTGGCATCCGGCAATCGATACTGGGAAAACTGGGTCGGAGATGAGGACATCCGAGGCCTCACCCAGTGGCAGCGCGAGTTCGGCCAGGGATTCAAAAGCGTTTTCGTCTTCGCATACCACCTGCTCTCCGCTCCAGAACACTACCCCACGCGACACATCCACCCATTCCGCGACCAATATTACGCCTTCCTCGCAATAACCGTAGACGATTACGCTGCACATGCCCGACAACGATCACCCAGATGGGAAACGGTCTCAATCCCCACAAAAGACTTCCGACGCCTCTCGGAACCCGTCTACACCGATTAGTGCAAGTTCTCCACGCTTTTTGTTTACCAGCCACACCCAACGAGCATATAATGCAGCAAGAAAGGATGAACCATGATAATGACTTTTAGCAATAAGATACGGACCAGAACCATCTACGCCGCTGCAGTTCTCCTGCTCGCCATCCCACGATCACTCCTCGCCCAGGCTGAAACGGTGATCCATGAGGAGAAAACGCTGGCATGGCGGTGGCTCACTGTTGCTATATTCACAGCCATCTCCGTAGCCATCGCAATGAAGAACCCTAAACGTCAACACCAGGACTAAGCAATTTCCGCACCTGAAAAGAAGCACTCAGCTTCGTCTGCGGACCGCACAATAGTATGGAAAGGAAACTTGCAATGACAAAACGCACCATCATCGCAGGCCTCGCAGGGTTAAACCTGTTTCTGCTCGCAGCCATCGTACTTACCGCCGATCTACTCCCCTCGGCATTGGCACAGCGATTAGGAGCAGCAGGCAGCTATCTCTCGGTCAGTTGCAAAGCAGATACGGACTATGACGCACTCTACGTCCTGAGTCTTGCGGACAGAAAACTACACTGTTTCGTACCAAAGCGTGACCGTTCAGGGAAGGTTGATTATGGTCAATCACGAAATCTCGAAGAAGATTTCAACCGCATCAAGTAATACATAACCAGACAAATCGGTACAAAATCAAAACGAATCAGACATCATCTGAGGCAAATAAGCATGGACTCAAAAAATTTCACAATCGGTATATTAAGCACCACAGCTGTCATACTCTTCGTCGGACTCATCATCATCAGCACACAGCCTGAACCCGCGTACGCTTCAGGCATGGGCGACCGCGGCGGCGATTACATCATGCTCACAGGAAGCATGTGGGAGCAGGAAGAACTGCTGTATGTCATCAACACTGCCGATGAAAAAATGATCACCTACAGATACGACATGATGGCAAATCAGATCGTTCCGACGGCGACTCAGAACCTCAAGCGATTCTTCCAGCCACCCCCAAACAACAGTCGCACAAAGAAGGGCCGAGGCAGCCGCAGAGGTGGCAGGCGCCCATAACACTGTCAGCGAACAGGTATAAATAACGCGGGACGACGGGCCACCAGCGAAGAACCTGACGCCAAAAGCCGGGCCCCAGGCGCAACCAGCGAAACTTTTACAGCCCCAGGGGGCGCCAACGAATAAAGCAGCGGCGCCCTCACCGCCAACGCATTCAATTCCCACTTTGAACACCCCTACCACCTCAATGCAACATAACATTTATTATAGGACCTTAAATTGGGAGCAGGGGGGCAGCAGGCGATACACGCGTTTCATGATGATGAGGCACGATACGGCTTTGCGTGGAACCGGCAATAATTCACGCTAACATCTTATCAATAAAGGACTTACGCTCATTTACGCAGAATTGAGACTGAACCCAGGAACTTACGGACGGCAGCTCCCTACAAGCACCGTCCGACGACAACCACTTCTCCAGCCGCCCTGCCAGGTCGCCATCTTCGTAAAGACATTCACCATGCAACCAATCTGGTACTATTTCAGGATAGCTCAACCGATTCGGCAACAGCGGGCAGCATCCGCACAACATTGCTTCCACAACGGAATATCCAAAATTCTCCTGAATCGCCGTGCTGACCACAATATCGGACGCCAGCAGCAACTTCCGATACGCCTCAGGATTCGGAGCGTATCCCCAGTGAAGAATATGGGACACCAGTTTTTCCTGTGCCACTTCAAATATTCCGGGCGATTCCCGGAACGCTTCCCCTAACACAATGACGCCGAACCCAACGCCACGATCCGAAAGCTCAAACAACGCCTCGAAAAACACCTCCGGAGCCTTGTCATATTCCCAGCGATGATTCCAAAGCACAACACGAGGTTTCGCCCCATCCTGCCTAATATCCGGTTCTCTGAGGTCCGATTGCACAGCCATCGCGCCGTCTACCGGCAGCTGCGCATCATCTTCTGACAGCAGCGTTTCGTCTTCTGGCGGCAGTGCGTCATCTTCCGGTGGCTGCGTTTCGTCGTCTTGCAACCACGCACTGGACACCAGCGGATAGATCACACCACTTTTCTGGCGAATCGCCTCCACCACCCCCTGCGGGACGTGGTCTGGCATCTTCTTCATGAGCGCTTCTGCCGCTGCGATAAAGGCTTCACGATGACTCCCCGAATTGAACCACACCTTATCGGACGCCAGGCAACTCGTGATATTTGTGAACCCGTACTGAAAGTCCCGCTCCGACTCATCGGTCATGGGATATGTCAACTGATTCTCGTGAAAATAGCACACAATCCGCGCCTCCCGATGATCCTTCGGAAGCAACGCACGCAGGTCAGCCACACTCAGCATATCGTTGGCAAGAATGACATCGAACGGTTCATCCACCTCGCGAAGTTGCTGAGCAAACCAGATGGCTGCTCCTCGCATCCGCCACTTCCACTTCCGGGCGGGCAGTGTCCAGAGGGTCGTGTCATGCGCACACTCAGCAAGCACCGTATCGACAAACACCTTGTGCGACCCACCATAATAGGGTTCCAGCACGAGCACCCGAAGTGATCGCCCTTTCGGATCAAGCGCATCGCCCATCATATTCGTCCTTCGCTCACTTGGGACCGTTTCCTGCACAGCCAACCGGTTTGTTGAGGCGTCTGTGACAAAATAAAAAAAATTATCGCCCCAAAAAACGCCTTTTAAGGTAGCGCCAAGCAGGTTGAAGCTCGAGGCGTGTCGGAATCCCGAGAAAAAAGTAGATCACCCATCGTGTTATATGGGTATGAGGAGATTAACAAAACAACATCAGGAAGACAACGCACTGTCCATCGGCTTCGGACGGTGCATGCAGATCAGGAAGGCCAACCGCCGCAATGCTCGGTTGACGCCACCGCTCGCTATGGACACAATTTGCCCAGCGAGCCATCTTCATCAGGAGCAATGGGTACGAAAACGACGTATCCCCCATGCAAGATCGCGCTTCTTCGGCGATCGTGCAGTGATTCAATACAGTTCCTCTCAGAACCCCTGCCCCGACCGGTATGGAATGCTGGACGGTGGATTGCTCGCTCGGAGTCGGCAATTGTCGACACGGAATCAACTGGTATGTAAAGCGTTTGGCAAGGAATCCATGATGAATCGTATCCTTCGACTATGTGGTATGGTTGCTGTCTCGTCACTCATCGCCGGCTGTCCAGGTACCGTCCTGCCGCCTGTCGATCCCCCACCAGAAGATGATTCCCCCAACATTTTTGCCCCGATCGGACAACCCCTCCCATCTGCAACCAGCGATCAACTGGAAACGTTCGAACGTGGAGCAGCAGTTGCCTTGCGCAGATTCACATCCGCGGATGGTCTCGGTCCTGATTTCAATGTTACATTTTGCGGTGCGTGTCACGAACGCCCCACCGCCGGCGGTTCAGCAGGGTTGTACAGAAACTTCTTCCTCTCCGGTGAGCGAACAGAGAGTGGACTCTTTTTCGAGGGTGACTTTGGTGGTGTGATTCGCAAGAACAGCTCCAGCGACGACACCTTCTTCCCGGAACTCGACCCCACCCAGAACGTCTTTGCCCAGCGCAACCCGATCCCCTTCTTCGGGGTTGGTCTGATTGCGGAACTCTCCGGTGAGGAAATCCGTTCACGCGAAGATCCTGACGATCTCGACGGTGACGGCATTAGTGGTCGTGCTAATTTTGACCGAGGTTTCGTGGGCAGATTTGGACGAAAATCACAAACCGTCTCCATCGAAGGCTTCATCAGGGGTCCCCTGGACAACCACCTTGGCATCACCACCGATCCCCTCACGGAAGATCAGCGATTGCTTCTCCCCGTAGACAGCACCCTCAGAGCTGCGATGCGACGCGTACCAGACGCACCCGGTCGAGCCAGGACAAACGCCAGTGCAGTCAATTATGACGAATTTACTTCTAAACCGACAGCTGCTCTGCAAGCAGCAGCCCCCGACGGACCACTCACCGACACCGATGCGATTCCAGATCCCGAGCTATCGAGCGACGACCTCTTCGACCTGGTAAGCTTCGCCATGCTCCTCGCCCCACCGCAGCCCGAACCCCCCACCGACCAGACGCTTCGCGGACAGAGTTTCTTCAGCGACATTGGTTGCGACGCCTGCCATACGCCTGCACTGGATGGACCGCGCGGGCTTATTCCTGCCTATTCCGATTTCCTGCTCCACGACATGGGTCCGGACCTTGCTGATGGCCTGGAAATGGGCATCGCGTCCGGCAACGAATTCCGCACACAACCACTCTGGGGAATTGCGTCCGTCGGACCCTACCTCCACGATGGTCGAGCGGAAACCATTCAGGACGCGATCCTCGCCCACGGAGGAGAATCTGAAACTTCCCGAAACGCCTTCGCTGGTCTGACCTCATCCGAACAGGCAGACGTTGTCGAATTCCTCAGCTCCCTCGGGGGTCGCGACCAGTTCAGTACCGGACTGATTCCGCCCAACACCCCCATCGCCGATGTCGAGACCTACGGCGGACCGTTCCGAACGCTTTCATCCTCAGAGCAGGCCCGTTTCCTGAGTGGCCGCGAGGTGTTTGACCGTGAATTTGGATTCAGAACCGGCATCGGGGGATTGACCGGCGATAATGGTGCCCGGTTCAATGGTGACAGTTGCAGGGCGTGTCATTTCGAGCCAGTCTTTGGCGGTGCAGGGCCTCGGGGCGTCAACGTCATGCGTCATGGTACGCAAAACGCGAACGGAACCTTCACCCCCCCCGCCACGACAGACAACACCATCCTCCATACGCAAACCACCGCGCTCGCCATCAGCAATCAGCCCGAGGCTGGGATCAATGTCCTGGAACCGCGTCAGACGCCCCACATCTTCGGAGCAGGTCTGATCGATGCCATTTCCTTCGAGACGATTATGGGCAATGCAGATGAAAGCGACGAAGACGGAGACGGTATCAGCGGCAGAGCGCATGTCATCAGAGATGTGGCGGGAACGCGCGTTGGGCGGTTCGGGTGGAAGGCGCAGGTTCCCAGTATCGCTGAATTTGTTCGTGATGCGATGGCGGCTGAGATTGGATTGACGCTGCCGGAACAGGATGGTCTTACGTTTGGGATCACGTCCGATGAGGATGATGTCGCGGATCCGGAATTGCAGCTTTCGGAAGCTGAGGATCTTGCCTTTTACCTTGGGATGCTGGCTGGACCTCCGCGACAGGATTCCAGTACCGAGGAGTCCGCTGTGCGCGGGGCGACAGTGTTTGATTCCGTTGGCTGCTCCGAGTGCCACATCGCGACACTCATGGGTGAAATCGACGGCGAAGCCATTGAAGTGCCGCTGTATTCCGATTTGCTTCTTCATGACATCCTGGCGGAGGGTTCGCCGGGGATCGTGGATGGCCTTGCCTCTCAGACGGAATTCCGCACAGCCCCGCTATGGGGACTTAGTCAGACTGCTCCATATTTCCATACCGGTGAGGCTGACACGATCGATGACGCCATCCGTCTGCATGCTGGTGAGGCGGATGCCGTTCGCGAGGCGTATGAAGCGCTCAGCGACGACGATCGATCCGACCTGCTGGCGTTCCTGGGATCGCTGTAGCGCGGGATGCGTCTGTATGGCTAGCTCTTATTGTCCAGGGTGACTTTGTTCTGCTTTTTGTTGTAGCCTTGGTGGATGACCAGTTCGTAGGGCATGTCGCGTTTTTCGCCAGCGTCGATCTGCGTGGTGAAGCGCGGCGTGCGGTAATCGTAGAGCGTCGGATTCAGCTGGCTGCGGAAGACGACGTGGCCTGGGAAAGTGCGGCGAATTTCCAGGTCGATGGGTTTGTCGCGGTAGTTGCGGATCCGCTCGATCCAGAACTGGTGATCGTCCCAGCCCGCGACTTTATCGTTGAATTCGATCTGATGCCCTTTTTGTGGACTGTAGTGCGCATTCACGCCGGAGCGCTTGTACCAGAAATTGTCGTGTTTTGTACTCAGGCGAATGCGTTCGTGGATGACCTCGGGATCGGCGCCAAGGTTCAGCTCGATTTCCTGACCGATAGGGACGTATTTTGTGGTCTGCTGGATCACGAAGGACAGTCCGTCTCGACCGTTGTCACGGAAGAGTCTGACAACGCCGTTCGGGAGTGGGGTTTCGCCGAGGCTGCTCTTCTGATTGTTCCGGAGGATGAACATTCTGACCAACTGTTCGCCATATTCTGCGGGTCGGTAGCGATACTTGATTTGGAAGGGTACATCAGAACCCTGGAATAATCGCATGCGTTTTGACCAGGAATTCTTCACCGTCTCAGTCCCGGGAACCGTGTAAATGAAATACTCGGACAAGCCTTCCTTGACGATTTGTTTGGGAGCCTTCATTTTGAAGGCGGCTGCCACTTCGTGAAGTTCATTGCGGGCAGCGTCCCGGCCTCGTCGTGACATGCCTGCGATTCCTGCTTTGCGGTAGGCGTCAAGATCGCCCCGGGCGATGAATCCATTTCGAGCGAGCGTTGTGATTTTTTCCACCAAATTGATGGTGCCTACGACCATGCGGATCTGTGCGTCCGCATAATCTTCGCCGGAGTTGTTGGTGATACGCACATAGCCATCGAAGGACATGCCCTCTTCTTTCGCATCCGAAATGCAGACATAGTCGGCTGACCAACTGATGCCGCTGGTGAAATAGGTGATTTCGAGGATGGCGTCTCCGTCGTATTCGCTCCGCACGTTCCAGTAGAGCATCTGGGGGTTGTCGTGGGGGAAGGTGGTGTCGAGAAGGTCGAGTTCGTCTGTGTGGGTTTTGAAACGAAGATCGACGCTTGAGGGGTCGATCAGCGTGTTGGCCCATGAGAATTGCAGTGGATTGATGCCCTTCTTCATTGAGATCGTTCTCGTTTCGCGGACCAGGGTCAGATCTTCACTGTTGTAGATCGTAAGCTGCACGGTGTCGCGCGGCGGGACGGTGGAGAGATCGACATTTTTCGCGGTCGCGTGAACGGCGAATGAGAGGAACAACGCTGAGGCTGCCAAGAGTTTTTTCATATCACCAAAACCTCCATTTACACATCTGTTCTGCGGATTTTCGTACCCGGGTGCTTGCCTGCCTATGTTGTGTACACGCTTGTCTGAGCGACGCATTACCATTCATTCCTGATGATCAGGTGGAGTTTGTGGACTTGTTTGACTGCTTTCTGGTCTGCTCCGCGCGCTGGCAATGTGATGTTGAATACGACTTTTTCAGCGTTGCTCTCGTCGCAGTCCCATAATTCCTTGAGCATCCCGTTCTCGCCGAATTCCCATTCGACGTCCCGGTCAATATCTCTGAGCATGTCGCGACGGAACGCTGCGATGGATTCTGTGAGGTCCAGTACTACCTCCTCATCCTTGAAATTTTCGATCTCGTATTTGAAGATCACTTCGAGGTCGTAGAGATTTCCATGCACGGTATCTTTTTTCATGTCGTCGTAGGTCCGCGTGACAACGATGTCTTTGGATTGCCCGAGGTAGAGTTTCATCTCGTCGTCGCGGGGTGTGAAGTTGCCCATGTCCTCGCCTAGAAAAGCCAACGTTCCGTGCCCATCGTCCTGAAAGATTCGGACCTTTCCGGGTTGGAGTGGAAACCGCCCCAGTCCGTTGACGGTGTCATTTTTGAGTACATAGTGCATGGGAATTCGCAGCTGATTCTTCAATGGGTCAAGACACCCATATTTTGCGAAGTTGGCTGAGTAGGTCTTGCGGATGTGGACTTCTGTGAATTTTGCGGAGAGCAGACTCTTGGTCTCGTTGATCCCGATGGGCCGCTCGAATCGTTCGCCGAACCCGGCCCACATGCCGGCGGACCCGAATTCCTCGTTCGCATTGTTGTGGAGGAGAATGTATTGACGCAGGGTCAGACTCTTCTCGTCGTGGGACGCGACAACCCGGTACGCGAAGGATTTGTTCAATCGGGAGATGATGTAGCTGATTCGGACACGGGCTGAGGTCGTTTTCGCGGACGACACCTGCCATGTGAGCGCATTTTCGCCTGGCGGATAGGAGACCGAGAGAACCTTGATTCCCGCAGGATCGCTCAGGCAACGGAACTGGACGCTGTTTTTGTCGATGTTGGCGCTGTTCCAGCCGAACACGACCTCGTTGACACCTGCGATCAGCGGTACAAGTCGCTCCTCCTCCACGAGCGTCACGTTTGGGTTGTCGAGTTGAATCTCGACACGCTCGCGCGGTGGGAGTGTAATGAGCTTGACGCTTGCTGTTGTGACGCATGGGATCGCCATGTGACAGATCAACGCTGACAAGATCAGACTTGATATGCTCAATTTAGGTTCTCCTCCGAATTAGTTACTGGCGTATTTTCCTGCCAATGCCTGTTTGACTTTGAGTGCGAAGTATTCGAGATCGTGGAAGCCGTAGGCGATGCGTTTGATGACTTTGATCTTGTTGTTGACGCCTTCCAGTTTGCTCGTGTGTGTCCGATGCTTGCAGTGACTGATGATCCCGTACGCATGCCGCTCGAGCATCCGGGCGAACTTCACCAGCGCAGGATGGCTGTCCTGCCGTGCAACCTCGCACCACTCCGCCAGAATCTTCCTGGCCCAACCG
>JAJRYY010000222.1 GCA_024275565.1 Planctomycetota bacterium | reverse complement strand
TCGCGGTGATGGGTGCCAGTGGTTCCGGAAAGAGTACGCTTCTGCATATTCTCGGTGCGCTGGATGTGCCCGATCACGGTGTTGTGAGTTTTTCGAATCAGGATGTATTTTCACAGCCTGCATCGCATCGTGAGTCGATGCGCTGCCACGATGTTGGGTTCGTTTTTCAGTTCTATCATCTGCTTCCGGAGTTGTCGATTCTCGAAAATGTGCTGATGCCACGGATGGTCAGCAGCTCGATTTTTGCGTGGTCGCAAAATAAACGGGAAGCCAGGGCGGCGGCGCTTGAAATCATCGAATGTGTGGGCTTGACGCATCGTATTTCTCACCGTCCGAATTAGCTTTCCGGGGGTGAACGGCAGCGTACCGCAATTGCGCGTGCTTTGGTCAACAATCCACGTCTCTTGCTTGCCGATGAACCTACAGGTAACCTAGATGGCGTCACCGGGGAGGGCATCCTGGAATTGCTTGGGAAGCTCAATTCTGAGGGGCAGACGATCGTTATGGTGACGCACGATCCGAAGTCGGTTTCCTATGCCGAACGGTGTGTCCATCTGGTCGATGGTCAGGTAGACGACGGCCAGGTTGACGACGGCTAGGTGATGGCGGGCTTGCTGATGGATGGTGGGCTTGCGGGCGGATGTGGTGACGGTTGGGTTCTGCCTGTTTGCCGTAGTGCGTTTGTTTGTTGGGCACTGTTTGAGCAGGAATTTCAGTTGCCATGAAGGATTTCTGAGGCCCAGTTTCGCTCATGGACGTAGCGAAGCGATGTTTGGAAAGGAATACCTATATGATCGCAGCATCCGAAACGACGCTTACCAGCCGAAAGAATCCCTTTGCACCTGATGAGAATCTTCAAATCTGGATGAATGGTCGGCTTATGCCTGAGCGTGAAGCTCGGGTGAGCGTGTTCGACCATGGTTTTCTGTATGGCGACGGCGTTTTTGAGGGGATCCGCGTTTATAATGGTAAGATTTTCAAAGAGGCTGAGCATATAGAGCGGATTTTCGAGTCTGCGAAGTGCATTCTGCTGGATATCCCTGTGACGCGGGATGAATTGAGCGCAGCGATGCGTCAGGCGATGCAGGCGAATGATGTGTATGATGGTTATATTCGGTTGCTGGTTACGCGTGGGGTCGGTCTGCTGGGTATCTCGATCGATAAGGCAGCCTGTCCCAGTGTGATTGTGATTGCAGCAACGATACAGCTTTATCCACCTGAGCTTTACGAGCGTGGTCTTAAGTGTGTTACAGCCGGGACGTTGCGGAACCACCCTTCGACCACGAGTCCGCGTGTGAAGTCGCTGAATTATCTTAACAATGTGATGGCGAAAGCTGAGGCGAAGTATGCCGGGGCAGATGAGGCGATCATGTTGAATCAGAATGGTTATGTTACAGAGGGGACGGGTGACAATCTTTTTGTGATCCGTCGTGAGACCCTTTTCACGCCTCCTACAAGCTGCGGAATTCTCGATGGTATCACGCGTCGCCTGGTTATGAAGCTTGGGCGTAAGCGTGGTTACGAGGTGAAGGAATCTCTGCTGATTCGCCATGATGTCTATTCGGCTGACGAGTGTTTTCTCACCGGAACCGCTGCTGAGATTATACCGGTGATCTCGCTGGATGGTCGGTCCGTCGGGGATGGTACGCCAGGTCCGATTACGAAGCTCCTGATGGGTGATTTCGTGGAATATCGGAATAGTGCGAGCTGACTGATTTTTCCGGATGCTGAGCTGGTTTCGAGAAAACCTCAAATTTAGGATTGATAACGCGTTTCCCGCTCTTTGGACGCCGATACGACTTGCGCCAGATTATAAGGAGCAAGGCGTTGAGTCCGTGGATGATAATCGTGTATGGGGGCGTTGGCGCGATGGGTGTGCTTGCGTATCTGAGTATTATGTCGGACGAATATCGAGCAGCTATGGGTGCCTCGAATCGAGCGATGGAAAAGAAAGTCGAGGAGCGAGAGGCTGAGTTGAAGTCTCGCGAGGATGGGTCTGATGAGGTCGAAATTGTGGGCGAGGTCGTGGGGTGATGACGTGACGATCTGCGTGTGTTGCGTATTTTGCTGATATGACGGTCGATTATCGGTAGCTTGTGTCGGGTGCGCGACGGGACGGCCAAAGGCGGGGGCGGCTGTACTACATAGAACGGCAACTGGCACGTCCACAGCCGAGGCCGGCTGTGCTACATATGCCCCCACGGTCACATTTCCGCCAAAACTGTTGCGTCTGCAGATGCGTTGTTGAGGCATTTTGGTTGACCTTGGCATCGTTCCCTTCTACAGTGCGCGCTGTCGTTGACAGAGCGCGCAATCACTTCGGTGTGCGCGGTATCGATCCTGTCCGCAGGTACGAATTCAGTGAGGTCGGAAGCTCATGTATTCCAGTTCTACACGTTATTCAAGGCTTCGCCATGTTGTAAACACCGTTACGGGGATCGGTGGAGTCGGCGGGATTTCGCTTGCCGGGTATGAATCTTACTCGGTGATCCGTGATGCCGGTCTGGATGGTGGATCGATGCGGCCTGGCGAGATTGTTCAGTCTCTCGTGCCAGGTATTCTGATCCTCTGCTTCAGTTTTCTGGCCTGGGCGACGACCTGGTTGATGCTCAAAATCGAATCACATCTTGCCCGTCTACATGGGGAAGCACATGAAATCCGCGAGCGTCTTGAAACGTTCGAAATCGGGATGAAGACGCTGATCGACAATACATCGATTTCTGAGGCTGCGAAGTCGATTGCGTATCGGTCCAAGGAACGTGATGCACTTCGTGCGGCGATCAACGAGGAAATTGCTCGCGAGGACTATGATTACGCATTTCACCTGATCGAGGATCTTGAAAGTCGCCTTGGTTATCGTGAAGAAGCTGAGCGGATTCGTGTTGAAACACGCGCCATCTGTACGGATAAGTTTCGGCTGAAGCTACTTGAGGCCATTAAGCACGTTGAACAACTCTTCGATCGTCGTAACTGGTCCCAGGCTGAGCGTGAGATCCAGCGTCTTGAAAAACTGATGCCCGGTGAGGCTCGGATCGCCGAACTCTGGAATGAACTCCATCGGAAGCGTGAGGGCTATAAGCAGGAATTGCTTCAGACCTGGAATCGTGCAGCCAGCGAGAGCAATATCGATCTCGGGATGGAGACGTTGCGCGAACTTGATCAGTATCTCGGGCGTGAGGAAGCCCATTCGATGGCAGCGCAGGCGCGTGAATTGTTCCGCGAACGTCTTCAGCAGCTTGGTACGCAATTTCAATTCGCGGTCAAGGAAAAACGCTGGCGTGATGCGCTGACGACGGGTCTGGAAATCATGGAAGAATTTCCGAATGTGAAAATGTCGAAGGAGATCGCTGAGCGCCTTCCTGCGCTGCGCGAACGTGCCGGGATGCCCGCTGATGTGGATGTGACCACGCGGGATTCCTGATACACTTCGCAACTTCCGCATTGGTCGTCTGCTGAGGCATGGCCTGGAAACTAACACGGCGTCAATTGCGAGATGCTCCGAGCCTCTGGATTTGGGATTTTAGCCTGGATTGCGTGGCTGCCATTGCCTTGTGTCGTGCGCGACTTTTCTGACTTCATGACGGTTCTCACCCACTTGCGTTCTTCGCCGTCGCCTTCATGTCCATCAATCCGCCTTCATGCCTAGTAATTCGTTGTATTATGGGACCTTTGGTACTGATATTGAGACCCTTGCGCATGTTGCCGATCTAAGTGGGGCATATACCGGGGATTATTGTCCTCTGGTGGTTATCGGATTGAGGTGCGGTCTGCGCATGGTGTGCTGGCGGGTGTCGTGTGCTTACATGTTCTGGAAGATTGGTGGTCTTGTGTAGATGAACGTTGACCCCTGGCAACTTGATGATGCTATGTGGTGGAATCGCCTGAGGGCGACGCTGAATGGTCTCCAGTTCAAGGCGACGGCGTTGCTGGCGATCCTACTCATATCGGTCACCGGTGCGGTCTGGTGGCTTTCTGTCGGTCAGAGCTGGCAACTCTCCAGCCGTCTCGAGCATGAACAGGCGGTCCACTATGCGGAGATGATATCTGCGCTTGCTGCCCCTGCAGCCCGGGCAAAAGATTATACGGAACTGCAAGTGCTTGCGGATCAGTTCGTGACCGGTGACCCACTGTGGTTCGTTTATATCAGCAATCTGTCGGGTGATGTTGTCGCGCAATCTGACCGGACGGGCAGTGCCGGGGAGGGAGGTCGTGCGATGAAATCTGCTCATCATCTGCCAGTAGGCATTCCAATGCCCTCCATTCTGCCTGATGACCTTGGGCGTTATCTCAGCGTGATTTACCCCATAAGGGCAGGTGCTGCATACCTTGAAGTTAAAGACCCAGAGCAGTCGATTCTGGGGTATATCCATATTGGCGTGGATCGCAATCGTACCATCGCTGAATTCGACGCTGCGGCTGATCTTGCCATCGGTGTGGCTGTTGCACTGGTGCTTTGTTCGATACCGGTGGCGTTTCTGCTTGTTCGCCGTGTGACTGTTCCGTTGAATGATATGTCGCGTGTGGCGGAGCGTTTTTCAGAAGGAGATTACGAAGCGCGTGTCAGCATCACGCGTACCGATGAGATCGGCGTGCTTGCACGGAGTTTGAATCACCTCGCCGACGAAGTTGCCCGCAAGCATGTAGAGGTTTTTGCGCTGAACGAAGAGCTCGAAGAACGTGTGGCTGAGCGTACCAACCAGCTTCGCGAGCTTGCGATGCGTGACCCTCTGACCGGTCTGTATAACCGTCGCTACTTTAATGACTGCCTCGCTCACCGGATGGGTGAATCGTCGCGTTATGGTATCGAGCTGTCGATGATGATGGTCGATCTGGATGATTTTAAGCGCGTGAATGATGACTACGGGCATCCGATGGGTGACGAAGTGCTGTTGACGGCTTCCCGAATTATTTCTGCTGAGCTGCGTGCGACGGATGTTGCTGCGCGTTACGGGGGCGACGAGTTTATCGTACTCATGCCGCATTCTACGGGTTCTCATGCGGTAGCGCTCAGTGAGCGCATCATGCAGAAATTCTCGGATGAGATGTTCCACCTGCTTCCCGGAGCCAATGTCACGCTCAGTGCCGGGATCGCAACGCTCTCCGAAAACAGCCATTTCAGCGACGAAGCCTTTCTCCACAAGGTTGACCAGGCTCTCTATGCAGCCAAGGATCGCGGCAAGAACCAGGTTGCTACTGGCAGCAAATAAAATGCCCCTCAAACCGAACATGTCCTGGGGCGATAGTTGCGTCGAATGGGCTTGACGCCTTGTCAGGGCGGATTACCGGACGGATTGGACATCCCCGCTCAGATTCTAATCGCTACCGTGGCTTATGCGTGGTAAACTTAATGGATGGCGAGAGGTTTCAGGACGTGCGGAACTGCACTGTGCGATCGAGGGTTGAACTTATGTGGGCATCGTTTTCGAAATATGTCGGTGGTAAGGTGATTTCGGCTGTCATTGGCGTTGGCGTGATCGGAGCCGGAATCTGGTTCTGGAATCACCCTGAGGACCTTGCAGCGATCTGGAGCTCCATCAAAGGGGCGATCGCCTGGATCGGTTTTGTCCTCGTCCTGCCCTGGGCCAGTTTTTTTATTCCGGTGAGCGTGGTTAAGAAGGAATCCAATGCGCTGGCCGCTGGCATGTTGTTTGGGTATGTCGTTGTGGATGCGATCGCTGCGTACTGGCTGGCTGAGTGGTCGTTTGAGAACTCGCTGACGTGGTTCGTTGCGGTGATTGGAATCCTGGCGGCTGGTGTCTATAATCTACTGGTGTGTGATTTTGTGGCTGAACGTGTGGATGGCGCTGTGTGAGGAAAGTTGGATGCAGGCTGGTCGGACGTAGCCCGTTGTTGCACAGGAGTCTGCCCGTAGTTGCACGGGAGTCTGCCCGTTTTTGCACGGGAGGAGGATGTTGGTCATGATTCATGTTGGCGATCGCATCAATAACTATATCCTGGAAGAGCCCGTCGGACAGGGTGCTTTCGGTGAAGTGTGGCGTGGGCGACATCACATTTTTGCTGACCAGGTTGTCGCGATCAAGGTTCCGACCGATGCCCAATATGTCCAGAATCTTCGCCGCGAGGGGATTGTGATTCACGGATTGCAGCATCCGAATATTGTTCGCGCGATGGACCTGGATCCTTATGGTGATCCGCCGTATCTCATCATGGAGCTGGTGCCAGGCGATTCACTTCGAGCGTTCATCGATGCACACCCAGACGGGATGCCGATCGAGACGGTGGTCTGTGTGATGCAGGGTGTTCTGGGTGGGCTTGCTGTGGCACATGAGGCTGGTGTGATTCATCGAGATATCAAGCCAGCCAACGTCTTGCTGACTGAGAAAGTAGCGTGCATCGCCAGTGTGACCTCCGAATCTGTGAAAATCACCGATTTCGGGCTTGGGAAAATCGGTGGTGTTACCACGCAATCCATCATGCAGTCTGGCAGCCTCCTCACAGAACAGGGCGAAAATATATCAGGAACGCTTGCGTATATGTCTCCAGAGCAGCGTGAGGGGAAGGATGTTGATGGTCGCAGCGATCTTTATGCCTGTGGTATATTGATGTTCGAAATGCTTATCGGTGAGCGACCACATGG
>JAJRYY010000221.1 GCA_024275565.1 Planctomycetota bacterium | reverse complement strand
CGGAATGGGTACAGAACTCACCAACACCTGGATCCCATGGGTCGATGCAAACGGGATCAACGATCCCACCAATGGCAACTACGACTACCGGCACCTCATGACAACCACAAGCCACGACGACCAGTTCCTCAGAATGGGACGCAATACGAGTAGTGGAGTTGAATGGTTTTCACTCTTCGAAACGGGCCCTGGTATTGCAAACTTTCCGGATTCGACCACGGTCGAGAATCCCCTGAATGGTCGCATGAAGCTGAGCATACCGGGGATCGTCAAGCTGATCGCTGATGACTATGAAGCTCAGGGCCTTGGTTCTATTTCAACCATTGATGAGATAATGGCATTTACCGCTACTGATGATATCCCTTTCCGAGATCGACTGATCCGCACCATCCAGGACGCATTTTTACTGATGGTGAAAAACATAGACCCTGCTATCTTGAGCAATGATGATCAAGCATTCACGGCAGCGTCACTAACTGCGAATCTGATCGATTTCATTGACTCCGACAACATACCGACAAAAATTCAGTCTATAAGGTTGAACGGAAGTCCCTTCAACCTCAATCCCACTCACGTCTACGGAATCGAAGCTCAGCCGTTCATCACCGAAGTCGCTTTCGACGGCACGGAGGTCTATTCGATCGAACTGTACAATCCGTTTCTGGTGGATGTGCAACTGGCCAACTTCCACCTGAAGGACGAGAGCAATGGAAGCACGTTGGACCACCAGTTGAATGGGGTGATCGCTGCAGGACGCTACACAGTATTCGACTCCAACTCACTGACCGGTGGTGGTGGTGGCGTCAACAATCCGTGGAAACTGAGCAGAAACTCCGTCATCAAGCTAAGCCGCCTCGACATCGGCGAAGGTGCCCGCGTCGCCATGGATGAATTCAAAATTCAGGATTTCACGAATTCCTTCGGCACCCCCGAAGATGGCCCACTCTCGGTACAGCGCGTCACCGGCGAAACATCATCCAGTCTTCTGAGAAGCTGGACCGCAGTGATCGCCAGACGCCCCGCTGAAAACTTCAGGTCGACCACCGATACGTTGAATAACGACAACCAGGCCACGGACCCGGATATGCGCCCTGTCCACATCCATCTGGATAACAGTGGCGACATCGGGCAGGCATTCCCGACCACCGGGTCGATGCTCCTCCTGCTACGCTTCGCAAACACTGAGGACGAACCATTCACAGTGAAGCTGGCTACAGATTTCGACAAAATCGACAATGGCAGAATGCCGATTTTCGACGACAGTCAAGTCGCGATCACTTCAACAGGCGACCCTGTCGAACTTAGCATCCCGTGGGGGCAGCTCGTATTCGACTACTTCACCGCCCTGCCGCTGCAGCACACATACGACCCAGCCACACCGCCAGACGTCCCGATTGAAGACCATATGCCCACAGTGGATATGGGCGGCGTTCGCGTCCATGGACGCATCGACATCAACGCAGCCCCATGGCCCGTCCTGGCAGGTCTCCCGATCGTTCCGATGAGACTGTTTGGCATCAACAACCGGGAAGGAACCCTGCGAGGCAAGATCGAATCGACGATTTTCGAGTCCGGCGACGGATTTTCACCGGACGAGCTTGTGGCGCAATCCATCGGCGAGCAACTGGCGAAATCGATCGTCGCCTACCGCGAAGCCCGCGAAGTGACCGACCCGATCACGGGTGACAGTATTGACTTTACCGGACGCACAGGCTTCGGATTCCGCACCGTCGGCGAGCTTGCCAACATCCGTAGCAATATTGTGGCCGACTCCGACGGGAACCCGGATTATTTCATCGATCTGGGTATCACCCCCGTCATTGAAGGCGACGGTCGTGACTTCATCCAGGCGGCGGCTTTGATGATTGCGTTGGGCGACTGGGTGACGACGCGTTCGCAGGTCTTCACGACTTATGGGACCATTCGAGGGGCTGGAACGAAATCAGCCTCGGATCGAACAGCCATCCGCTTCCAGGAAACCGTCGACCGCTTGCCGACCTACCTCAACCGTGGATCCGCACCGCGCCCCATCGGGCAACGCGTCATAGGCCCGTACGCCCAGCCATCCCGCGATTGAAGCGTCCAGGCAACACGAGATTGCGGCAACACGCGATTGAAGCGGGCCGGGCGATTGAATCGGGTTGAATCTGTTCCAGAGGCCATCCACAGTATCAATCAGCTACTTGATCAATCAGCTACTTGCAGGCTGTGAAGAATACCTGGTAGGTTCCGGCGTCGAACCAGTCTACGTCGCCGTCATTATCGGAATCAAAGAAATCGCACCCAGGTGCTGCCTCCACACCCGGACCCGACATGCAGTCCAGGGATGCGGCGAAATCGGACAGATCCACGTCGCCATCGTCGTCGAAATCCGCGGAACATCCGCCGCCGAGTGTACCGTCAGAGTTGATATTCTGGGCGTAGATATCGTCGGCATCGTTGCGGCTGTCGCTCCACCCCGTGAGGACAGAATCGTCCGCCCCGGCTGCTGCGAAGAGTCGCGATTTGCCCGACGCCACGCTGGACACCATCACGGAATCCGTCGGCCATTCGAACTGACCGTCTGTATCGACCCTGGCTGCGTGGATGCGCTGGTTGCCGAACGCGATCGTTTCGACCCATAATGCGACGACACCGTCGCCACGGGGAATGGTCCTGATCTGTGAGACTTCCCTGGTCGTCAGGGGGGCGATCGCCCTGCCGCCCGCTCCCCACAGTCTCGCACCGTTCGTTGAGAATTTTTGCGCGAAGACGCCGAATTCGGGGAATGGGCCGCCCAATTCCTCCCGCCATATGACGAAGGTCTCGCCCGTGGTCACGTTGAACCCGACATCGGGCGATGTCCTCGGTTGTGTTACGGTTGAGACCGTCACTCCGTTGTGTGCAAATTGCTCCACACCTTCTGCGATGACGTGCTGGGTGTGACACTGGAGGGGGCTTACGCTGTACCATGCAAACACTGCACCGCCATCTCCGTCGGGAACGAATTGTGGAAAATTTGCGATCTGTAAGGCTCCGCCATCGAATATTGCGATCGGATCCGCCCCCCAGATGGTCATGCCCTGTGAGTCAAATTTCTGAGCGTACAACCAGTTGGGACCGAGGAATCCGCGCACCATCGAGAGAATCACGCTGCCATTATCGGACGCGTCCATGTCGCTTGCTGATGTCGTGTCACCCCCAATGGCTGGTATGGTGATGCCCCCGCCCCACAACGCGACGCCATCCGTGTCGAGACGCTGCAATCTCACGTCACCGTTGTTGGTCCAGGCTACGACGGTAGCTCCGTCGGTGGTTCCTGCGACTTTCGGGGCTGCGACGAAATCGCCGCCGCTGGTCACCTGGACACCGGTCGGTCCCCACATCTGCACGCCGTCCGGACTTACTTTCGTCACCGTGATCTGAACGCCTGCGGGTCGATCGTCGCGGAAGGCCAGCACCGCGTTGCCCGACGCGTCTGCATCGAGGTCGTAATCCTGTGTGGAACTGAAGCCGCGGTCCGCCAACAGTACGCCATTGTGCTGCCACAGCTCGTTGCCCGCGGGGTCGAGCTTCTGGAGGTAGACGTCGAAACCGCCGGTCGCGTTGTCGAACCAGCTGATGTAGGAACTGCCGTCGTCGAGGACGCGGATCTTTGTCTGCACCTGTGATCCTGATCGGTCTCCGATGGCGAGATTCTCGGCTGGGTCGCCGGACCACTGCCCGAACGCGGTTGCTGTTCCGATAAAAACGCCCAGTAGAGTTAAATAAGAGCTATAACGTTTCACGACACATCCCCTCTATAACAATGAACCAACGCATCCGACCTCCGCGTCTGCTTTCGACCTCCACGTCTGCTTTCGACCTCCACGTCTGCTTTCGACCTCCACGTCTGCTTTCGACCTCCACGCGTGCTTGCGACCGGGTCGGGTTCGCGACCCCCATCAGCCTACAGTATACCACACCGGCACTGCGAAATCCAACAAAAAACGGATTTATTTTAGGAGTTTGTTTGGCCAGGTCGATGATGTGGATTTTCAGTGAATGGCCGGTGATTTTGTCGTTTGTTGTGTGGATTTCGGGGTGATTATTTTGTGGGTTTCCGGGGTGCGGGCGTGAGATGGGGTTGCACCTGGGCGGGTGATTCGTGCTAGCCGAGGCAGGATTTCAGGGAGTCGATTACGCTTCGCCATTTTCTGGAAACGTCGGGGATTTCGTATTCGAGGATGTCTGCCAGTGAGACAAAATCCTGCGATTCGATGGCTGTTTTGGTGTTGCTCATGGCGTCCCGAACGGACTCGAAGGTATGTGTGATATTGTGCTGTTCTTCCTTGCTGAGCATTTCGCTGACGGGAATAAGCCCCATGCAGCGTATCACTGCCATGTTGATCTGGTTCCACTGTCTGACGCAATCGCTCAGTCGCGTCATTGCTTCGCGCTGTTTGCTTTCGCCGAATAGATCCACGACGTTGACGCGTGCAGTATCGACCTCTTCCAGCGCACCCAGGATTCCATCGAGTGTCTCTCCGACCAGGTCCGCGAGTCTTCCGGTTTCAACGTCGATGCGTGCGAAATCTGCGGCTGACCTTGAGAGCGTGGCTGTGAGTGCTTCCCCAAACGCGTCCATACCATCACAGACGAGTCCAACAATTGCGCGGTGGTTCTCGCCATTGACTGCTCTCACCTCCTCAAGCAGCTCATCGACTGTTGCGTTCTGTTCTGCGCTGAACCGGGTTGATTTTCCGTCGATGAAAAGTTGCACGTTTTGACTCCCTGGGGCGTACCCGGACCAATCTGGCTACAGCTTTCCTGCCATGCCTGGTCTCAGCGACCAGCACACATCGGGAGTGTTATCGGTCGGAACGTCCGAATTCGTCCAGTCGGAATCCTGTTGGCTGATATGGCCTGATTTCAGGTGTGAACGCGCTGATTTCAGGGTGATGGTGGTGGATCCTGCGGGTCGAATGGTGGTGGGATTTTCCAGTCGCCCAGGAGATTTATGAGATTTGAGGTTCCCAGCGGGCGCGGGAGTGCGTAGGTTTCACCATATTCAAAGCCTGCTTTTGAACCGTCTGCTGACGCGTTTCCCCGGATGTACTGTTCCACCCGTGCCATTCTTGTCTCGTCGAATTGCGATTTGTAGCAATGGACTGCCTTGATCTTACGCTGGATGGTGTCTGTGATGTCGACGACGAATGTTGTGTGGTAGTGGGTGATCTCAGCCGCGACTGGTACCGGTCTGTATACGAGGTGGTCGATTCTATGTGGGGATGTTCCGTCGAATCGGTCGTCCCATTTTGTGAACTGGCTGTAGAAGCGCGCGGCTTCTGTGATGAGCTGCGCCTGGTAATGGTCTGGTGATGCACCTGGCGTTCTACCTGCCATCCCTACGAGTATTTTCGGGCGATGTCTGCGCAGGAATGTTGCGACTGCGTATCTTGCGGCTGGTCCGTCCATCAGCTCGCGATTGGTCAGCTCGAGCTGATGGCAGATGGCGACACCGAGTACGTCTGCTGCCTGGTCGCGTTCTGTTGCCCTGGTTTTGAGATCGCCGCGTGGTGTTGGTTCGCCACTGGTCATATGCAGCATCCCGACCCGGTATCCCTGATCGACGAGCTTAGCGATGGTGCCACCCATGCCGATTTCGAGATCGTCCGGGTGTGGGGCTGTGAATACGATGTCCAAAGGTTCCGCTTCGCTCACAATTTTCTCCGTTGTACTCAACCATTCGCGCTGATGATGATGTTCGTCGGTTGAATATAGGTGCGTGACGCGTTGCGGGCAAGGGTGTGTGGCGGGTTGTACCATCGCGCGTCCGGATTGCGGGCTTGTGTGCCGGGGAACCGGGCGGTGGAATCAGGTTGCGGCTGGTGTTGACAGGTGCGGGACGGATTTTCCGTTTCTCGGTTTGATGATGATTGCGGGATTCGCTGTGTTTTCTGGAAGCAGGGGTCCGTGTCCGTTAGTGCCAACAATATCGCACAATCTTTGTACGGTGCTGCTCCATGATTCAGACTTCATCAGGTTTGCGCGTATTGTTCGCATTTCTTCGGTGTCTGTGTCGATGGCGTTGTTGCACGCATCAACGAATTCGTCAACGGTCTGTGCGATTTTCACATGGGGTGCATAAATTTCAGCTTCTGGGAGTGGTGTTGATACGACGGGCAACCCTGCTGCCAGGTATTCTCTGAGTTTGATGGGATTGATGAATTTGGTCATCTCGTCGCACTTGAATGGTAGTATTGCGACGTCGAAGGCAGCACAGAATGCGGGCAACATGCTGTATGGTCTTCTGTCTATGAATCGCACGTTTGGTAATGCTGCGATGCGCCGAATATCTTCGAAGACCTCCCCGATGAAGACGAAATTTGCGTTTGGCATCCTCTTGATGACAGCGTAAATCAGCTCGAGATCGACCCAGTCGTGGATCAGTCCAAAGAACCCAATGATGGGGCCTTTGAGGTCGGCGATTTCTTCGTGCGGTGCTGTGTCCGGATGGGATGCTGTTGCGAAATGGTCGACGTCCACGCCGTGTCTGACCATGTGGACGTTCTGGTGTATTCTTCCCTTTGATTCAAAGAGCGCATTTGAGCTTGTGATGACGAGATCTGCATTTTTGATGAGCAGCCGCTCTGCGTTGCGGATTGCGATTTCATCGAACCCTCTGAAATGTTTGAATTCGTCGACGCAATAATAGATGAATCGTTCTTCGTTGAGCTTTCCTGCCAAAAACCCCACATCTGGGGCGAAAGACCATACCTGGACCGGTTTTTCCGGATCTGCGTATCGTTTCAGGATGCGTTTTGTCTGCGCGATGAATGCTGCTTCGTTGATCCTCGCGAGTGGTCCTGTCTTGACACCTGGGATGACCAGGGGCGTGAAGTGTACGAAATTTTCATTGACGCGTTTGGGGCCCGCGGCGACCTGCCTGAGTGTTTTCAGCGAGTTGATGATGTCGATCATTGAGATGCGCGGTCGCCGTGTTCCCCGATAGTTCATCCATAGCACGGTGTTGTGTTGAGCGAGGATGCGCATCACATGGTGCTTGCTGGTGGGGTCAAGGTCCCAGTTGCTGGCGATGCATATGATGGTTCGGTCTTTTATCATGCGTTGGGTCGCCTTGGACAGGTTATCTCGAGATACGTTGCATTTTGAAAGACTATTATCGGTCATTTTTCATCTTTGTAATAACGATCGTAGTCGTAGCGATGTCCATATCCACTGCTGGGATCGTCTTCGCCAATGACCACGGATCCGACAATATTCACGTTGTTTGCGAGAAGAAGTTTTACCGCCCGTCTTGCGAGCGGTTCGGGCGTACGGTGCATTCGTATGAGGAAAATTGCTCCGAACGCCATCTGTCCGATGATGCCCACGTCTGCCACCGTTGTGGCTGGGGGGGTGTCGATTATTGTATAATGGAATTCCTTCTGGAATCTCTGGAATGTCGCTTTTGCAATACGCGTGCTTAGCAATTCCGGTGCCGACCGCCCAGCCGTTTTTCCCGCGGGTACATAAAAAAGGTTGGGTGACTGCGTCGGACGAATGATTTCTTCATAGCTTGCCTTGTTCTGCGCCAGATCTGCGAAACCCGGAGCATCCTTATGCCCCAGCAGACCGCCCATCGAGCTTCTGCGAAAATCGCCGTCGACGACGAGTACGCGGAGATGGCGGATTTCAGCCAATGAGAAGCCCAGATTGACCGTGGTCACCGTTTTTCCTTCGCGCGGAACCGCACTGGTCACCACGTAGATACGATGCTCCTGCTGTGGATTTGAGCTTAGCAGGCGTGTGCGAAACGAGCGGTATTGCTCCGAGACAAGTGAAGCCCGATCGTAGAAGCTTACAAGCTCCTCGGATCGCGATGTTGTTGCTGGCATGTCCTGGAGCGTATTGTGTTCAAAGACGGGGTTTGTGTCGCGTGCCTGAGCGTTCCCAAACCAGCTGGCCCAGCGTCGATTTGGATCTGCGTTCGTCCCCCCCCGGTCATCTGTAGTGATATTGCTCCGCCGCTGTTCGGCGCGTTCGAGTGCATCTGCGATTCTTCCCATTATCTTCCTGCCTCCATGCTGCTGAGGTCTATTTGCGAAACTGTCGCCTGATTGTTCCACGCATGCAGGACGCTGGATAATTTCTGTCTTGGAACCTGTAGGGCGCGTTCGTATAGATCGCGATTGTTGAGGCTGAGGTATGCGATTCCGGCTGTTGCGCAGACCACGATGAGGCAGGCCATCGCCGCACTGGGTGCTAATATTCTGCGGACGATAAAGCGTTTTCGGCGGACCGCAGAGGTGATGATTTCATCGATCGATTCGAGCACCGGCAGGTTCAAACCCCGCAAGACCTGATCTCTGGTTCGAATGGTTCGGTCAAAGAGTTCTGCCAGGAGTACCATCACAATACCTGTCACGCCACCAGCGATGAGTGCCAGCAGAAAGACGGTCGGCATGCGTGGAGATGTTGGAAGACTGCTGCCCATTGCCGGTTTGACCTTCTCGAATTTGATACCCCGTTCGCTGGATTCAGCAGCCAGAACCCGCCCGACAAGGTCCGCATACCCCTGGTGCAGGCTTAGTTCCTGCTGGGCACGGTCGACCTGCGCCTGCCTGCTGCGAAATTCCTTGTTATGACTGAGGGCTGCCAGTTGCATCGCCTCGAAGGCGGCGACCTCCCCTTCCACACGTTCCATCTCTTCGTCATGGTCCGCGATCATCCTCTCGAGGATTCTCACTTCGACTTCTGCCTGGGATTTGGGTGGTGTCCCGGGGTCGGTGGCGATGGATGCGATTTGATCGTTCAGGTCCACGGCTATACCGTTGACTGAAACCGAGTGGACGCCCACCTGCTGGTGCTGTGCGAGTTCCCGCTTCCTCAACTGCTGTTTTGTGAACAGTGCCACCACGTCAGGGTGTCGATCGGTCATTCCTCTTGTAATTTTGAGTTCTGCGATCTGGCGACTGAGCTGTCCTATCTCGGTCACCAGCTGCCTTGCTTCGGGGTTCATCGCGGGACGGTCGATTCTGATAGAATCGGTCAATGTACCAGGAAGCACGATTTCGCCCGCACCTCCCCCATCCTTCAAGAATCTCCTGCGTTCCTGCAGCTGAGTCTCGATTTCCCGCCGCCTCCGCTGCAGATTTAGTTGTTGATTTCGCAGGGATGCGAGCTGAACGATGGAGGCTGTCGGGTTCAGCGGATCCAGCCCCCGGTGTTCCGTTTTGAATTTGATCAGATCATCTTCCAGTGCGTCCATCGTGATCCGTCGTTTTGCCACTTCACTTTCAAAATAATCCTTGGTCCGCTCAAGTAGTTTCGTGATACGTCGTTGCGTCATCTCGATGTAATGATCGCGGACGCCGTCGAGGATTTCGCTCATCATCTCCGGGCGATCCGCTGTAAATGTGATTTCGATGGTGTCCAGAAGAACGCTCTGCTGATGGAATATGACCTGCAATCCCGCCGTTATCTTCCCGGCGATCTTCCGCGTCCGCCATTCCTTCGACTCCGCCTTTTCACCGGCTTTTTGCTTTTCGGCCTGTGTAAGCGGGTATCGATCGGCGAGATTCAACTTTTGAACCATTTCGAGTATTTCTTTCTGACTTGTGATGTCCTGCACAAGGCTCTGTCGAAATGCACGAAAAGCACCAGCTCCATCGTTTCTCGGAAGATTTACCAGCACGGGATCGTCGCGTCGCTCGAACAAAGTGCTGGCGACATACTGTCGTGGTACATACAGACTCATGACAAACGCACCAGTGGTTGCAATGCAAAACGGGATGAACAGCAGCCACTTGCGAACGGAGACAATACGGACCAGTTCGGCGGCGGTCTTGCTCAACTCGTTCAGCGTTGCGCGTGTGGATTCGTCTCCACCGATGCCCGGAGTGGGAGGTTGTGTTGACGGATTGTCATATCGCTTGAATTCGGTCATCTTGTTCGACCCCTTCTCCCTCTTCTCCCCTGCGACTGGGAACCATTGGGGTTTTCATACACGTCCTGTGCAAAGGCGAAGTCCGCCGGAGCGAGATAGGCATCAAGAACCGGCGACACCGGATAGACAAGTTCCTGTAAGCGAAGTCCGATCCACGCGAGCGGTGTCGGTGGTACATAGACGATGTCGCCGGGTTCGAGCAACACATTCAGCTTCATATCACCCGTCTTTATCATCCGGTTGATGTCAATTTCGAACTCTCGGATGTCATCCTCGTAGGGGCTGGGACGGATGATTTTCACCCGTTGTTTCCACGCCAGAAATGTTGGTTTCGCCTTGGCCAGTACGTCCATGATGGTGTCGCGTCCCGTGAAGCGGTATGCCCCAACGCCGCTGACCTGACCAAAGACATAGTAGACCTCTCGGGCCTTCGAGCTGATGCGTACATGAACGATGGGATTCTGATAGTAAGGACCGACCAGCTGTTCGAGCTTTGCGGCGACCTCGCGTGGCGACAGACCCGCAACCTTGACCTCACCGATCAGGCGTAGCGATATTTTTCCATCCGGCTGAACACGTTCGTTGACGCCATTCAACTCGTAAATACGCGGAGCCTCGATAGAGATTTCATCCGCCGGTTCGACGCGCTGTTCTACGCCGGCAAGCATTTGCTCGTGGGATTTCACGAAAGCAGCCAGTTGCTTATGCTCCGGTGGGACTGTGCATCCCGAACCCACTGAGAGCGTGAGCAACAGCGTGCATATTGCGGCGGTACACACCAGATATGATGGAAGACCGATCCGGCGTGTCCCATGCTTATGAATAGAACGAACACGCTTTGGTTGTTGTAACGCATGGATCATCAAACAGTCGCTCTGTATCACCAGTGTTTCCGGACGTGCAACCTGCCCGCCCATCATGACTTCGGACCCAAGGGTTATCGGGAGGTGCTCATCGCGACTGAACGTACTTGGCTGGTTTTTGATCCTGAAACTGCATGATTTTGGGGCGTTGTCCCATATGCGTCTTTTATCGGTCCTAAAAAAGGTCCGAAGAAGATACGCGCCTACCTTCAGCACATCTTGCGAACGACCGATATTCCAGACATGACCGAGGAGTATGCGTCACCAGGATCGCAACTCCCCCCATATGGAAATGCTTATGTACGTCGATTTTTTCGGACTAAGAGAACTCCCGTTCAACAACACGCCTGATCCGCGTTTCTTCTTCTCGACACCGGATCATGAAGAAGCGTTGGCATCGCTGATCTATGTCGTGGGCGAAATGAAGGGGTTCATGATGCTCACCGGGGATCCCGGGACGGGCAAGACTCTGCTTTCGCGTCTGGCGATGGCGCATTTCGGGCAACGTATTGCTTTCGCGGAAGTGGGAACCTCCCACCTGAATGCAGACAACCTGCTATTCTCCGTCTGTCAGGAATTTGGGATCGGTATTCGACCAGACGACAGCTCCGTGAAATTGACGGCTGCGCTTCACGATTTTCTCATCGAACAATTCGCCATGGGCAAACCGACCGTCCTGGTACTCGATGAAGCACAACACCTGTCCATGCAGGCGCTCGAAGAGCTACGCCTTGTGAGCAATATCGACTCACACAATGCCAAACTGCTACAGATCATCCTGATCGGACAACCCGGTTTGCGTCAGACGATCTCTCACCCGTCGATGGAGCAATTCGCACAACGACTCTTCCGGACGTTCGCCCTGCCACGACTCAGCGAAGCCCAGACACAGGATTATATCGCCCACCGCCTCAATGTCGCAGGTCTCGAATCCGACGGTCCCTTCTCGGGGGGTGCGATCAAGGCGATCTGGAACATCTCACGCGGTATCCCACGCATCATCAACACGCTGTGCGACAACGCCTTGCTCAGCGCTTTTGCTGAAGACAACCGTACCATCAACAAGGAAATGATCGAAGCCGTCGCCAGGATGAATGCGGAACTTCTCGGCATGCACGGTGGTCTGCACAGCGCCCCGGTCTCCAAAGTGAGTCCAGAGGTTGCCCAGCAGTCTGCCGCAACGCCCCCACCGCAGATTTCCATGACGATGAACACGAATAGCGCCCCGCAGCCTGCGCCGCAACCAATGTATTCCACGCCAAATTCGGCCGACTCGGATTTGACGACCCGGCTGATCCTGCTCGAATCGCGTATTCTCGAATTGTCTGCAAGATCGCAGCCAGCGCCGGTCGAATCCGCCCAGCAGGCTGTCATCGCCGAACGTCTCGCAAACCTCGATCACAAAATCAGTGATTTCATGGGTCTCGCCAACAAACCCCAGCCCGAAAACCCCAGCGACCCAGTCCTCCTCAATCGACTGCTCACACTCGAAAACAAGTACGAGCAGTTGCTGCAGAATAAGGCAGAGGTCCAAGCCGCACAGCAACTTCGAGATCGTGCAACGCGTGTGGAAAACCTCCGACGTGAACAGGTCAAGGAAGATGTTCGCTCCGCCAGGCGGAAGGAAACCAATCTGGCGTTGAAACGTTTGCAGGAACAGTCCGTCGCAACGAACCATATGGTCGACTCGCTACGGCGCAACACCCAGGCCGACCACAACCCCACAGCCTCGCGTACCAGCCACGGACATAAGCGACTCGCACAATTGG
>JAJRYY010000220.1 GCA_024275565.1 Planctomycetota bacterium | reverse complement strand
CTGCAGTGTTTTGCGGGTACACTCTGTCATTGAACGGCCTCCGTGCCATGGATAATAGGGTGGTGGAAAACACTATTATACAGGGTAAAGAGGCCGTCTCTATGCGCAAAGCATCAAATACTCATGCAATATCCGGGCTAGAATGAAGACCGCACTGGAAGCGCAGCCGCCGTGCGTAGTGGAAGCGTAGCTGTGGTGCGTAGGGGATGCGCAGCCGCGATGCGTAGTGGAAGCGTCGCTGTGGTGCGTCTGACATGCGGAATGAAGCTGCTCTTTACCTCAGCAGGATCACGGACGTAGATTTTTTCGACGAGCGATCCCAACGGCACCAGCCATCAGCAGCAACAACGTCCCGGGTTCGGGCAAGACAACGTTTGAAAAACTGGACCCGTACGTCTGACCTGGCGTGAAATCCAGGGCTGTAATGGTACCGAGGTTCTCAGCCGCACCTGCGTTCTGGTCCACGCCGAGTAGCTGGTTGCCACTGGTGAATCCGAACAGGTTCCCGTTGTCTGCCCTGGTCAGACCCAGGACATTCGGAAACCCGATTTCTCCCAGCGTCACGAAACTGCCAACCTCCGTGTCGATCCGCAGGAGCATCCCTTGAAGCGTGGCAAGCAGCAGGTTCCCCTGGTTGTCGAATGCGAGATCGCCCGCAGAATCGAATGGTGCAAGGTCAACAGCAAATGCTGCGGCACCGGTCTCTGTATCAACCGTGTACAGGGCATCCACCCCCGCCGACCAGAGCGTTCCATCCGGTCCGAATACCAGTGAATTCGTCCGTGTCCCCACATCACCCACCAGCGTTGTCGCACCGGAAAACGGGTCGATCTGGTAGAGTTCCTCTTCGCCCGAGACGCCATACAATTCGCCACTGGAATCAAATGCAATGTCGTAGAACAGGACGTCCGTCTGGGAGACCAGCGTGGCGTTCCGGGTTTCGATATCTACAACATAGAGATTGTTCAGAGAGTCGTTGCCCCAGAGAGGCAGGGACTCTGCCTGCGCGGGTACAACAATATAGGACGAGAAGAGGATTATCGGAATGAACCAGGATGAGTGTCGCATTGATGAGATCTCCACTTAAACAGCCACTGAACATCTCTCAGCCATCGGCTGGGATGTTCTTCCTTTCGATACACCGGTTTTCTATGCACCAAGGTTGCACAAATGGCGCCCATGTTGCACTGATATAGAGGAACCCTGCGCGATACTATCGACGTCAGGATCATCCATATGTAGACATTTTTCGGTCATCAATCAGCGGCTGGGGGGCATTGCACCTGGAGGGGCGTGGGCGTTGCTCCCTGGGGGGGCTGCTCGTGGCGGTTCTGTGTCAGGGGGCGGGTGGCGATGCGTCGTCTTGTTCTGTGGTTTCTGAGCGGGGTTTTTCTCTTCCGGTGATCGCTTTTCTGAGTTTGAGCGCCGTTTTCGGGTCCATCCGCTTGAGTACTTCGTACTCCTCTTTTGCGTAGAAGTTGAGTTCGTTGATGAGGTAGGCGTGGCCCAGGACGAGGTGCGCTCGCGGGTCGTTGCTGGCGAGTCGGACTGCGGAACGGGCGGCTTCGAGCGCGTCGTTTCGGTTCTCAAGTCGGATGTGGGCTTTGGCGACTGCCAGCTGGGCTTCGAGCAGGAAGGGATCCAGTTCGAGGGCCTTTTTCGCGGGGGCGAGCGCCTGGTCTGCCAGGTCCATGGCGAGAAGGGTGTCAGCCAGATTCACATAGGCTGGCGCAGAGTCCGGTAATGCGGTAATCACCGTCTGGAACTGGTTCAGCGCTGGGGTGAATTCTTCGGCTTTGCGAAGAGCGATGCCATACCGAATGCGCATATCGTGCGCATTGGGCGCTCGGACCAGGTATGCTTTATACGCTTCGATGGCGCGTGTGTAATTGCCCGTGACTTCACATGCGGCTGCGATCACATGGTTCAGCCCTATCGCAGCGGGGTTGAGTTTCAGTCCTTTTTCGCCGATTTTGATGGCCTCCTCTGCTTTTCCGGTCTCGATCAGTGCGATGGCGAGCTGGGCGTAGGCTTCGGGATAGGTCGGTTTCAGGTCGATGGCCCGTTGAAAGGCTTCGATGGCTGAGACGCGATCGCCCTTCATTGCCATGGCGACTCCGAGGGAGCTGTGGGCTTCGGCGAATTTCGGGGCGATTTTTATCGCCTTGCGGAAGGATGCGATGGCATCGTCGAACCTGCCTGCTCCGCCGAACTGCACCCCCTCCTTGACCAACTGCCGGGCCTCCTGCGGGATGAGATCTGCCGATTGTGTGGTGGGGGGGGCGGATCGCTGGGCAGTGCTGCCAGAACCGGCTGATCCTGAAGCAAGGGCAGCGGACGACGCCATGCCGGATGACGCAGTACTGGATGAAGCAGTACTGGACGACGCAGTGCTGGACGACGGTGGTGCTGATTCCTTCTCGCACCCGAGGAGCACGCAGGAGATCAGGCAGGTAAATACGATGGCGATTGGTCCGAAAACCATCGCAGGAGGGCTTAAACGGAGATTATGGGTGTAAAAAGCCCGTCCTCGGGTTTTATCACGGTTCATTTTTCGTATTGCGTTCATGCTGACCATCTTAATTCAACCTGTAAGCTATTCCAACCCACATTGAGACTGCTAAGCGTCAAAATCACCGGTATCGTGCTGGCTATGCTCATTTTCGGCGACTTTCCATGTCGGGCTTCTCCCGCTTCACCTGCGGTCGATTGCTTTCGATCGTGTTTTGGTGTGCGATCGACCTCCACTATCAAGAGAACGGTTTTGGTCGAAATCTTACAGAAATAATTGGATTTATTTGAAAAAAGGTGATTCCGGGTCAAAAACCGCGAATGTTGAGTGATTTTTTCGGGTGAGATTCGGGCTGGGTATCCTGCCACGGGATTGCTACAATGGTATGCCTCCCATGGGAGAGGAGAGAGACTCTATGAATATGGCAAGCAGGTTATGTGTAAGCAGACTGTGTATCTGTGTGGTGACAGGATTGGCCAGCAGTATTCCAGTGTCAGCGGAAGAATTCGAGCTTGTCTACCACGATGCCTCCGGCAGCGGATCGGCGAGATTGTTCGATGGCGGCGATACGG
>JAJRYY010000017.1 GCA_024275565.1 Planctomycetota bacterium | reverse complement strand
GGATTCCCGCCAGACTCCTGACGTCCGGCTGAGAAGAATTTTCCAAACTGAGAAGATCCCCAACTGAGAAGATTTTTCTCGGACCTCGCATCTCTTACGGATTGCAGACGTCTACGGGTTGCGGACGTCCTTCTTGCTCGGTTCGTTTTTCACGGCTGCCGCGAGTAGCCCCTTTGCCTCACCGAGCAGATGGAGTCGCATGAGCAGAACAGCTGTATCAAGTTGGCGATCGATTTCCGGACGTTCATTCGGGTCCGGCTCGAGATCGAGGCGGTCGTCGTCGTCATCATCCTCGTCCGCATCAGCCAAAGCATCATCTTCGTCCTTACCATCATCCTTGCCATCGGCGGTGTCGTCCTCTGAAGCAGCAACGTCTTTCTCGCCATCGTCTTCATTGGCTTCTGCGGTTTTGTCTTTGTCGGTGTCCTTCTCGATCAGCTCGGGTGTTCGACCAAGCACATCGCGCTTACGCTGCAACAGTCGCACCTTGACAATTTCCTTGGGGACCAGGGCGACCTCGACATCCGGCGAAACACCCCACTCGGTCCTGCCTTCTTCATGATGAAACTCGCGACCGCTGGGGAGATAATAGCGTGCGGTGGTCAGTTTCAGATGTGCGTCGGCTCCGCGAAGACGCATCAGTTTCTGGACGCTGAATTTACCAAACGTGCGCTCACCCAGAATGATGGCGCGGTGATGATCCTGCAAGGCACCGGAGACAATCTCTGACGCACTGGCGCTATATTCATTGACCAGAACGATCAGCGGCAGGTCGGTAAATTCCCCATCGCTGTCCGGCGCAGGATTCCGCCACGGAGCATCTTTCTCACCCTTCGTACTCACGACGAGATCCTCACGGTTGAGGAAAAGCTGCGCCATATCAATCGCAGAACTCATCAGGCCGCCGGGGTTGAACCGAAGGTCGAGGATGAACCCCTTCGCACCTTGCGCGATGGACCGGTCGATTACTTCGTGAAGTTGATCGACAGTGTTGCCCTGAAAATTCAGCACGCGGGCATAAGCAATACCGGACGCGCGATCGATCATATGGTTCCATCGCTCAGGATCCTCCGGGTCGCGATCAAGCCCCTTCACAGACACGATTTCGACAGTCGCACGCGTCAGTGTGACATCGAACGTACGCTTTTCTGTGGGGCGATGGATCGTGAGCGTCACTTCCGTATCGATCGGACCCGTGATCATTTTCACCGCCTTGTTCAGCGATATGTTCTTAAGCTCCTGCCCGTCCACATGCGTAATCTCATCGCCAGCCAATATCCCGGCACGATAAGCGGGTGCATCTTCCAATGGAGAGACGACCGTGATCGGGGTCTTCCGCCCGCCGGAAATGCTGATTCCGACCCCAACAAAACTCCCTCGCGTGTGTTTGTTAAATTCGCGAATCTCAGCCGGCCAGATCATGGAGGTGAAATCGTCCAGCTCGTCCAGCGCACCGATCATATACTCGTAGACAATCACTTCTTCCGGAATCTGCAGGGTCTGCTGGTTGATCTTGTAGGCGCGAAGAAAATCATTCTGGGCATCACGATAAGTGATCGATTTCGCGTGCGCACCACGTCGTCCACGAAGGTTCTCCAACCGCTTACCGATGCGAATCTGGAACTCCTTCCGAAGCGACTCATCCTGCAACGATGTGAATGTGTCGCGAATCTTCTCCGCCTCACAGAGAAGCAGAAGTCGCTCAAGCCCGGAGGCAGCCATCTTGCCAAACTCAGCCGACTCCACATAGTAGCGATTGATCTTGGCGAACGCGTCTTTGACATTCTCCTTATCAATCCCAACCAGAACTTCATGCCAGCGATTCTCGGCGTCCGCATCCTCCTCGCCGTCCTCACCTTCGTCTTCACTCGGACCATACATAATGTTCAGACGCGCAATGTTCAGACACTCCAGCCGGGCCTGCTTGTATTCCTTGTTGTCTTCAAACAACGCAGTCAAATCGTAGAAAACGCCGTGCGCCTTGGTCCACTTATGCTCAGATCGGTAACCATTCGCTTTCTCAACGGCAGCGTTCGCAACATCACGAAGCCAATCAGATTCCAGAAAGGCTTCCTTATCAACAGCATTGCTCTTCGCACGATTCGCCTCAACCAGAGCTTCACGTACCTTGCCCTCACTCAGATACTTCTTAGACAGACCGATGTACTTCTCGAGGTCTTCCTGACGAGCTTTGTCTGCCGTCTCATACTGCTCACGGTAGCTTTCATACCAGCCAGCCACCTTCTCGCCGACATCGGCAGAGACCACGAAATCACCCAGAAGCTCCTGCTTGTCATCCGTCAAAAAACGCTTGACGATCTCGATGTCCTCTGACCACAGTTGACGCCGCTCTGCACGCGTCAGAGATTCGCCTTCGCTCGACACTGCGGCAGCAACACCAGGGGCGGAGACAACCCCCAGCACCATGAGCAAAAGTGTCGAAACATCAGTACAGAATATCCTGTCTGTCTTGCGTGAGCGGTGCATACGAACTCCTCGAGCGAAAATCAATAAGGTTCCAGGCCCAGCCTACTCAATGTTCCGCCGATAAAAACACGGCGAACCCACCACATATTATACGACCCAAAATGGGCCGGGTCCATCAGGCGACGACTTTGCACAACTACTTACACAACGTACACAACCCGATCCGTCTCCATGCGAAACGCTGTCAACATCGTCGGTCCAAACACAAAGCCCCTGTGCCTATCCTTACCCTTCAATCTCACTGATACCGATAAAATTCCACACAACGGTACCGTAATTTCTCGTTACGCTTTAAAATTCGGGTTCCCGACGCCATAACCTCCTTGTTGCAATCGCAAAACATTGCTCCTAAGCTAACCCGTTTGCAATCCGTGCAACGGGACCAACACAAGACCATCCCACCACGCACGGCGACTTGCAACGGTCCCCACCTCTCCAGAGGCAGGGGAGCTTGCAAGGGTGGCCCACCTCTTCAGAGGTGGGGGAACCGATGAAGAAGTCAGGCAAACCGATGACCGAGGGTTGAACGCCATCACCGGGCATCAGACGTAACACAAAACGCTCGGAGTATGCATGAACACGCAACAATCCATCCATGTCATAGGGGCGCGACAGCACAACCTCAAAAATATCACCGTCCACATCCCGCGCAACAAAATGACCCTCATCACCGGACTCAGCGGCTCGGGCAAAAGCACGCTGGCTTTTAACACCATCTACGCTGAGGGCGAACGAAAATACGTCGAATCCCTCAGTGCCCACGCCCGGCAGTTCCTCGAACAAATGCCAAAACCCGACGTCGATCGCATCGAAGGGCTAAGCCCAACCATCGCCATCGAACAGCGCGCCTCATCCTCAAACCCCCGTTCGACCGTCGCAACCGTTACAGAAATATACGATTCGCTCCGGATTCTGTTCGCATACGTCGGCGACCCCATCTGCCCCGACTGCGGGAGATCATTGGCAAAACAGACCGTCGGACAAATGGTAGACACCGTCCTCGAAGAACCGGACAAAAACACCAGCCCCAAAACAGGCGCCACTTCCAGAACGGGCTCCACTTCCAGAACGGGCTCCACCTCCAAAACAGGCGGCATCTCCAAAACGGGTGCCACCTCCAGAACGGGTGACACTCCCAACGTCATCTCCAAAACGGGTGCCATCTCCAGAACGGGTGCCACTCCCAACGTCGTCTCCAAAACGGGTGCCACCTCCAGAACGGGTGCCACTGGCGGCTTGTCCGCCAGTGCGAAGGCAGGGTTGCGTGCAATCGTGATGGCACCCTGGTCGACTGAGTCAGGCGACTTCCATGACACGGGCGACCCCAACGACACGAGTGTCTCCAATGACACGGGTGTTGCGAAAGACACGGGTGTCTCCAGAGGCACGGGTGCCCTTGACGAAACATTGAACGAGATTCTACGAAAGGGATACCTTCGCGTACGACTCGATGGCGACATATGCGTCATCGAAGACGTCCTCGGCGACGGACGGTCTGCCAAGACCATCGAGGTCGTTGTCGATCGCCTGACCCTGAAACCCGGCATCCGCGGACGCCTCGCAGACAGCATCGAACTGGCGCTAAAACTCGGTGCGGGACGTGTCATCGTCTCTGTGGGGGTAGATGCAAAGCACATGCGCGATCTGCCCTTCAGCACGGAATACATCTGCCCCGACCACCCCACCACCACGCTCGGCGATCTCGCTCCGCGCATGTTCGGCTTCAACTCACCCTACGGAGCATGTCCGGAATGCAACGGCCTCGGAACCGTCCTCGAATTCGATCAAGACCTCATCGTTCCAGACCGCGACCTCGCCCTGTCAGCCGGTGCGGTGGCACCCTGGCGTGGAACTGGCGCCCGCTTGAGCAATGCATACACAGGGCAGATCGAGGCATTTTGCGCGATGACTGGAATGTCTCCCGAGGCACCCTTCCGCAACCTCTCGAAAGAGAACGTCACCCTGCTGATGCACGGCTCACCACGCAAACGCGGCAGCACGCAACCCGAATTCGAGGGCATCATCCCAGGATTGCGCAACCGCTGGAACACGACAGAATCCGAAGCTGTAAAGAAACGACTCCACCAGTTCCTCAGCGAATCCCCATGCACTGGCTGTTGCGGGGCACGCCTTCGCCGGGAAGCATTATCCGTCACCATCGAAGGACGCACGATTTACGACCTCTGCTGCATGAACATCTACGACGCGCGACGCTTCTTCGACGATCTCACCTTCACGGGCGAATCCGCCATCATCGCGGATCAACCACTCCAGGAAATCAGAAACCGACTCCGATTCCTCGATGAAGTCGGCGTCGGATACCTCTCCCTCTCCCGAAGCAGTGCAACGCTATCCGGCGGCGAGGGCCAGCGGATCCGCCTGGCAACCCAGATCGGAAGCGGTCTCGTAGGCGTCTGCTACGTCCTCGACGAACCGACCATAGGCCTGCACCAGCGCGACGCCCTCCAGCTCGTCTCCACACTGACCCGGCTCGCAGACGAGGGAAACACCGTCATCGTCGTCGAGCACGATGAAGATGTCATCGCAGAAGCCGACCATGTGATCGATATCGGACCCGGTGCAGGCGAACACGGCGGCGAAGTGGTATTTGAAGGGACGCTTGAAAATTTGCTCAAAAGTGAGCGGTCGGTGACAGGCGATTATCTCACAGGGCGGCGATCGATCCCCGTACCGGAGCAGCGACGATCGCTCTACGCTTCCAATGCCATCGAGCTTCGCAAATGCACAGAGAACAATCTCAAGGAAATCACGGTCCGATTTCCGCTCGGAGGCTTCGTCTGTGTAACAGGCGTGTCAGGAAGCGGAAAAAGCACACTCGTTTCTCAGATCCTCCTCCGCACGCTGCATCGCCGGATCTACGGCACGGGTCCGAGGCCGGGGGCGCACGAGCGGGTTATCGGAGCCACCCGCGTCGACAAGATCATCGAAATCGACCAGTCGCCCATCGGCAGAACGCCACGCAGCAACCCTGCCACCTACGTCGGCGTCTTCGACCTCATCCGCCGACTCTACGCCCAGACGCGGGAAGCCAAAATCCGCGGATACGGACCGGGGAGGTTCAGCTTCAATGTAAAAGGTGGTCGCTGCGAGGACTGTCAGGGGCAGGGCACTAAAAAGATCGAAATGCACTTTTTACCGGACGTGTTCGTCGAATGTACAACATGCAGTGGTACACGATACAATAAAGAAACGCTTGATGTGGCGTATCGTGGTCAAAGCATCGCCGACGTCCTCGACATGCGCGTCGACGCAGCAGCCGTGTTTTTCAAGAATTTCCCCAAAATCAAACAATTGCTTCGGGCGCTGATTGATGTGGGGCTTGGGTATGTCAGGTTGGGGCAATCTTCGATCACGCTGTCTGGCGGTGAGGCGCAACGGGTCAAGCTGGCCACAGAACTAGGGAAAACTCCCGGCGGGAAAACACTCTATATCCTCGATGAACCGACGACCGGGCTTCACTTTGCGGATATCCACAAGCTGCTGAATGTGCTCAACACGCTGGTCGCTCGGGGGCATACCGTGATCGTGGTGGAGCATAATCTGGATGTGATCAAGGTGGCTGACTGGGTGATCGATCTTGGTCCGGAGGGTGGCGAAGGCGGGGGGTATGTGCTGGTGGAGGGGACGCCGGAACATGTCGCAAAATGTAAGGAAAGCTATACGGGGCGGTTTTTGAAGGATCGACTCAAAGGCATCCCCCCGCTCGCGATGAAGAAAACCGGCGGTCGTGCCAAGAAAAAAGCGGTGAAGGGAGTTGCTGGAAAGCGGACCACTGCTGGGAAGGGGGCTAAGAAGGTGGGGGGGCGGAGGTCAAAAACCGCTTGAAGCTTTCCGGGGGTAGATACCCATCGGCTGAGGAAAGAACCGTACCATTTGCGTCGAGGAGGAAGAATGCGGGGATCGCGTAGACGCCGTAACGGTTGGCGAGTGCTTCCTGTCGGTTGATGTCGATTCTGACAGGAATGTAAGTGTTGATGGATTTTTCGACATCGCCGCGCGTGAGGACTTCCTTTTCCATTTTATAGCAGTATATGCAGCCAGCCCCTGTGAACTGGATCAGGATGTTTTTGTTTGCGTTTTTTGCGGTTTCCATGGCTGCTTCGAGGTCGTGTCCCCATGCGACGTTGCCGCTGGGTGATTTTATCGACCATCCATAGGATGCGATCGCCAGCGCCAGGAACAGCACGGCCCATCGCCATTTTGGTCGCTTTCGGGCGGTTGCGTGGGTTGAGCGGGTGGAAGCATCGTCTGAGGTGCTGTTTGAGGTGTCGGTGGGGGTGTTTGCTGAATCCTGTGCGGTTTCCATGGCTGCGTTCCGTGTTTCTTGATGCGTTCTGTTTTGAATTTTGGCGTCCTAGTTAAAAACCCGCACGCGCCAGGGTTTATTCCATCGGCTGATCTACCATTTGTCCATCCCCTTTCTCGACACCGTTGTCATGTGGTTTTGAGGGCGCTTGCATTTGTCCGCAACAATTGTCAGCTTGGATTTGACCACGATTTCGAGGGGGGGGACTGAAGTGTTGCTTAAGCTTTTATTATTACAGTGTTTATGGAACATACGGGGGAAATTGGCATTTCGTATTGGGACGTGGGGTTGTTACAATGTCAGGATGTCTGGTTGAGATGGTGCTGCGTGGCTGCTGTGGTCGGCGATTCGGCGTGTTGGAGATTGTGTTTATAGGTGATTCGACGTTTTTGAACCCTCGAAGATAGGAGATCATGTGCCAATGACGATGTGGACGCGTCTTGTGGTGGGATCGTTGATCGGATTGGCTGCTGCTGCTACTGCTACTGCTGTTGCGGCAGGTGCGGATCGTGCGGAACTTGATGGTGCTGAGGGTGCGGAAGCGGTGGTTGGTGGTGCCGTTTGGCTGGAAGTTGATGGTTTGCGTCGTCTGATGGTTGGCGATCAAGTTGTGCGGGTGACGGGGTCGGAGGTTGTTGGCCTTCGAGAGGTTCCGCTGGATGGCAGCGATGTGCGCGTGTTGCTTTGGGGTGAGCGTGAGGGGGGTGAGCGTGAGGGGGGTGAGCGTGCGGGGGATGGGGTGGTTGTTCCGTGGTATTCGGTGAGTCTTGATGGTCGGTCGTTCAAGGGTGCGCGGGGGGCGCGTGTTGAGATGGCGTTGAATTATGCTCGGTTTGATCCTGTGGATCGCGAGCCGGTGGTTTCGGATGCGCTGTCTGCTGATGGGGGATGCTCGCTGCATCTGGTTCAGTTTGTGACGCAGCCGCTGGGTGTGTATCGGGATGCGTTGTCGCTGGCTGGTGCGAAGGTGTTGAAGTTCATGCCGTATCAGGGCGTGCTTGTTTCGATGGATGCTGATGTGCGTGGTCTGGTTTCAGCGATGCCGTTTGTGCGGTGGGTTGGTCCGTTGCATCCTGCGTATCGAATTGAGTCTTTTTTGCTTGAGAACTGGTCGCGGCTGGATGTGGTTGCTCCGTTGCAGCGTTATCGGATCCGGGTTGTTGAGCGTGGGTCGCGGTTGAAGGATATTGTTGCGAACCGGATTGGTGTTCTTGGTGGTCGGGTTGATGTGAACAATGCGTCTGGATTTTTGCTTGAAGCGACGCTGACGCCGGATCAGTTGTCGTCGGTGATTCGGATGAATGAGGTATCGTATGTCGATCGGTGGAGTCCGATTGAGGATGACATGGATTTGGCGCGTGAGATTGGTGGTGCGAATTTTCTGGAAGCGGTTGAAGGGTATTCGGGGAAGGGTGTTCGGGCTGAGGTGATGGACGGGAATGTGTATTCTGAGCATCAGGATTTTGCTTCTCGTCCGTTCACGTTTCATGGTCCCCACGGTGGTGCCGATTCTCATGGGACGGGTACGACTGGTATTGTGTTTGGGGATGGGACGGGGAACCCTCAATGGGAGGGTATGTTGCCGGATGGTCAGCCGATTTTTGCGGACAATAACGGTTTCACAAGCGGTGCTGACCGGTATGCGTTGACGGCGGATTTGTCGCAGGGTCCGTATTTTGCGGTGTTTCAGTCGAACAGTTGGGGGAATCAGCGGACGACGCAATATACGAATGTATCTGCGGAGTTCGACGACATTCTGTTTCTGAATGATATTTTAATTTGTCAGTCTCAGAGCAATGCGGGCAATCAGGATTCCCGTCCTCAGGCGTGGGCAAAAAATGTTGTTTCCGTTGGCGGTGTGTATCATCAGGGGACGCTTACGACGGCAGACGATGCGTGGAGTGGTGGGTTCGGTGGGTCAGCCAGTATCGGTCCTGCTGCAGACGGTCGGATCAAGCCCTATTTAATTCATTTTTATGATGGTATTACGACATTGAGTGATAGTGGTGGATATGGGGGATTTTGTTGCACGAGTGGTGCGACGCCGGTGGTGGCGGGTTATTTTGGTTTGTTTTTCGAGATGTGGCATGACGGTATTTTTGACAATGTGACGAATGGGACGGTATTTGACAGTCGTCCGCATATGTCCACTTCCAAAGCGATGCTGATTAATTCGGCGCGGTCGTATGCGTTTAGTGGTCCTGCGAGTGATCTGACGCGGACGCATCAGGGCTGGGGTATGCCGAATGTGAAGCGTTTGTATGATGCACGGGGTGGGTTGTTTGTGGTTGATGAGACGGATGTATTGACGAATCTTTCGAGCACTGTGTATGAGCTGGTCGTGCCGGAAGATGAACCCGCACTGCGTGTGACGCTTGTATATACAGACCCTGCGGGATCGCCGGGTTCTGCCATGCATCGCGTCAACGATCTCACGCTTCGGGTGACTTCGCCGGATGAAACGGTCTATTTCGGGAACAATGGGTTGCTTTCTGGAAACTGGTCTACGCCGGGTGGTGTGTCGAATACGATTGATACGGTGGAAAATGTGTTTGTGCAGGATCCGTCATCAGGTGTGTGGACTGTTGAAGTGCTTGCAGATGAGATCAATGAGGACAGTCATCTTGAGACTGCGGCGGTGGATGCGGACTATGCACTGGTCGTGAGCGGAATTGTTCCAGTAGAAAACCTGTATAGCTATTTCGACGCCGACGTGGATGGGGATGTGGATGGTCGTGATTTTGGGGCGTTTGTGGATTGCGTGACAGGGCCGTTGAATGATGGTGGCGGAGTGTCGCTTTCGCCGGAATGTGCGGGTGCGGATTGTGATCGTGACAATGATGTGGATCTCGCCGACTATGCATGTTTTTCGCGAACTTATACGGGGGGTTGTGGTGTGGCGCTGACATCTGCGCTGCCGGAAGAGGTGTTCAGTTGTTTTGGAAGCAGTGTGTCTTTTGAAGTGGGTGTTGAGGGCGAAGATCTGAATTATCGGTGGTATAAGAATGGTGAAGCCGTCAATGGTGCGTCTGGTTCGACTCTCGAATTGAATGGCATTGGTGCGTCGTCTGCTGGCGACTACCATGTGTTTGTCTGGAGCGACTGTGGTATGACTGTCAGTTCGTTGTCGACGCTGCTTGTTTCGGTCGCTCCGGAGATTACCGGTTCACCTGAAGATGCAGTTGTCTGTGTCGGGGAGATGGTCACGCTGACGTGTGCTGCAGTTGGTGCCGATCCGCTATCGTATCGGTGGCAGCGGGATTCTGTGGATATTGAGGGGGCTGACGAATCCGTGTTCGTGATCGAATCCGCCAGTTTGGACGATCTTGGTGGTTACCGCTGTGTGGTTTCAGACGAATGCGGTCTGGAAGCAGCCTCCGACGAGGCACAACTTGTCACGGTGAACGTGGACGTCGAAACGCCGCCGCAGGATGTGGATCTTTGTGCCGGGGAATTGCTCTTCCTGACGGTAGAGACAACGGGTTTGCCCGAGTCGTATCAGTGGTTCAAGGATGGTGCTGCGATTGATGGAGCGACAGAGCTGTTTCTGCTGATCGGAGCCGTCACGCCTGGCGATGCGGGCAGTTATACGGTCGAGGTATTTGGTCCGTGTGATTCGGTGGTGTCGGAAGCAGCCATCGTGGCCGTATCGGACTGTCCGTGATAAAGGGCAGATGGGGGCGGTAGATGGGGGTGACGGATCCCGGAGTCGCGTGGGAATTGTGTTGAGAGGGGAATCGCGTTGAGAGGGGGATTGTGTTGAGAGGTCTGCCTCTCATGCAGGTCAGGTTTCGATGGTGACCCTGCTGCCCCGTGCCTTGATGCTTCGTTCTGCGGCTTCGAGGATTCGGACGATGCGGAGTCCTGCTTTTCCGTCGGTGAGGGGTTGCTTCTGGTTCTGGACGCAGTCGATGAAATGGGCGGTGACCCTTTTCAATGGTTCGACGCGCGGGACGTGTGGACACCAGACGTCGCCGGTTCGGTGGTCGACGAGCGTACGGCGCCGCCCTTCCAGATCGTCCTCTCGTATCCGGATGCCACGATCGTAGACTTTCAGTCGCTCGGCTGGGTCGAGATCGTTGTAGATGAGGCTTTTCTTGCTGCCGCCGATCATGGCGTAACGAATTTTCGTGGGTGAAAGCCAATTGACGTGGAAGTTTGCGATGAGATCATTTCCGTAGTCGAGATTCAGATAAGCCACGTCCTCGACGCCGTTGCTGGTGTGTGATGCTCCGAAGGCTGAGACGGCGTTCGGCAGTCGTCCGACCATGTGATCGACGATGGAGAGGTCGTGTGGGGCGAGGCTCCAGGCGACGTTGACGTCGTGTTTGAAGAGTCCGAGGTTGATTCGCACGCAGTCGATGAACAGGAGGTCGCCCAGGTCGCCTGCATCGACGATTTCCTTCATTCTTCGGACCGGCGGGCTGTACAGGAAGACGTGGTCCACCATGAGGATCGCGTTGCGTTCATTGGCCAGTGCGACGAGTTTTTCGGCGTTTTCCAGCGATCGACACATGGGCATTTCGACGAGGACTGCTTTTCCCGCTTTGATGGCGGCGGATGCGAGTTCGTAGTGCGTGTGGACGGGCGTTGCGATGGCGACGGCGTCGATGTCGGGGTCGGCGAAGACATCCTCGGGGTTGTTGGTGATGCGGACGGATGGGTAGGCCTGGCGGATGGCCTGGGTTCGCTCCGGGTCAATATCGCAGCATACGCAGAGGTTATTTCCGAGGATCGCGTAAAAATTACGCACCAGATTCGGACCCCAATATCCCAGACCAATCACCGCGACTCGCACCATGTCAGATCCCCGAATTCGATTTGGATGGTCCGCACGGGATGTTCTCGCGCCGACCGTTCTTGAAGACAGCCAATTGCTCAATGCCCGCCAGCCGCATCATCTCAGCAGCCGTATCGAAATCTGCTCCGATATCGGTCGAGACGTGGGCGTCGGAACCCACGGAGATCATCGTTCCGCCGAGTTCCGCATAGCGCTGGATGACCCAGGGTGCGGGCATGGATTCGCCCAGGCCTCGTCGAATTGTGGAGGTGTTGATCTCTGGGACGACGTCGGCTGCGATGCAGGTTTTCAGAATTTCGTCCACGATATCGCTGCAATCCCGGATGTATGCCCCGTCTGCGTATCGCAGGGAGTATCGTTTGCAGAAATCCATATGGGCGAGTACGTCGAACCGGCGGGGTCGGTTTCGGTGGAACTGTTCACAGAACTGCATGGCTTCCAGGACGGTTTTCAGGTATTTCCGCGTGACAGACAGCGGATCGCGATTTTCCCATGCCCGGCGTTTGTGGACGGGGTTTCCGTCGGACCAGTGGACGCTGAGCAGGACGAGGTCGAAGTCGTGATCGTGGAGGAAATCGACGATTTTGGGCATGTGGTCCGGCTGATAGCACACCTCGATGCCCTTCCCGATGAAGATTTGATGGCTGAACTGCTCGCGAAGCTGGGCGATGGTCTCGGAATATCGGGCGTCGTCGTACCGGCAGTCGTGAACCTCGTCAGGGTGGGTATCGTAGTGCTCGGTGAAGGTCAGCCCGAGCAGCCCCCTGGCGATGGCAGTCTGGACATTTTCGACCGGGTCAGCCTTTGAATCGAAAGAATGGTGGGAATGGAGATGCTGATCGTACATGTTTCGACAATTTTCCTTGGGTTCAACTTTTTCAGCTATTGTATGACGACGAGCAGCTTGTAACGCCTGCATGATATGTGTCGGCTGGCGATCTGACCAGCAGTAGGCGAAATCCCTGCAGATAGGTTGATGAAATCTTCGGAGAATTGTGCGATAATGGGGCTGGTATGAGCATACGAGGATTTGCAATGAACGTGGTATTGTCATGAGCATGGTGATGTACTGTCCGCACTGCGGGAAGCAGATGTCGGTGGCTGACGCGCATCTCGGGATGACGATCGCCTGTCCGCATTGTCAGGGTCAGATCGACACGGGTCGCGTGCGCACGTCCAGTACGTCGCCACCGCCACCGCCCGCACCGCCGCGTAGTCATTCGCAGGACATCTCGCGTGGTATGCATGCTTCGCCGCGCAGCAAGGTGGTCGCGGGGTTGCTGGGTTTGTTTCTCGGCGGATTCGGTGCCCATCGATTTTATCTCGGCTATATGGGCATCGGGCTGATTCAGCTTTTTCTGCTACCCCTCACCTGTGGTGCCTCCGTCCTGTGGGGATTTGTGGAGGGAGTCCTCTGCCTGACGGGTAGCATTCCCGATGTCGATGGTCGTCCGCTCCGTGATTGACAGATAACCGATCGATTGCTCCGATGAAAAAGCCAACACACCTGACCGTCGTTGATCCTGCCCACCCCAATCCGCGTATGCGTGATGACGTGGTCGCGATGGCGATGGTGACGCAAGCCAACCTCGTGCAACTCAAGGTCGCCGATTGTCGCCGTCGGAAGGTAGACCCGGCTGAGCACACCATCCATATCGTCTCGCCCGGACACATCGCAGCACATCGGGAAGCCCTGATCGATCATCGTCTGATTCGGGGTTATGACGACGCATCGCTGCAATTGCGATTGCACGAAGTCTGGGGTCAATATTGTCTCTTCTGCTGGTTGCTGCATGTGGACGATGTCCATCGCTCGCCTGGATTTTCGGATCTGGATGATGCGGTCGAGGTGCGATGTGCGTCAGCCATCGAGCTGAAGGAGGCTGAGATTGAAGGGTGGTTGTGGCGATTGCAGGTCGAGTCGCGCGTTCGAGCTGAGCCCGGGGATCGCGATTCGGAAGATCGGGCGTCAGAATACAGGGTGTCAGATCACGGGGCGAGGGTGGTTGCGGCTGCGGAGATGATCCCCGCTCAGGTTTCCGGTCAGGATGTCTCGTCCGTCAGCGATCAGGCATTGCTGGCGAGTTGCTGCGAATATGCGGGGATGCTGGCTGCCATCCGCTGGATGGGTGATCTGCGCCGCAGTTGGGGTGAACAGGGGATCATGGACGTCGATGAAGCACGCATGATGGGCATGGACGAGTAGCCGCATCATCCGCGTCCATGTTACAACACCCCGGCGACATCCCCCCCGGATCCCCGGCGACATGCACTCCCCGGCGACACCCCCCCGGCGACACCCCCCCGGCGACACGCACCCCTGCAACATGTCACGCCTCTGCGAATATGTCACACCCTCGCCAATATCTCACACTCCGCATCCGACCGGTCCGTCATAGTGACCAGCCCGTCATTGTGCAATCGCCACCACATGATGCCGTGTATGAAAGATCATCATTCGATCGACGATCGCAGGCGTCGCCATGCACGCTTCACCCATCGGATTGACAGAGAGCAGTGTAAAGGTGTCTCCAGCACCGACGACATACACATGACCATCCTCGCTTGTGATATACAAACGCCCATCCGCAGCCACCGGTGATGCACTGAACGCGCCACCCTTCCCACCACCAAGCTGCTCACGATACACCTGTGCCCCGGTCCGAGCGTCATAACACGTCAGAACGCCTTCGCCTGTGCATGTATACAGATGCTCACCATACACAATCGGCGTCGGAACCAGCGTCCCGTGATTTGCATAACTCCACAACACATGCTCATTCGAACTCCGATTGTCCTTGAGAGAAATGTCGCCCCTGGCTCCTGGTTTGATCGCGTAGATCGGTTGAATCTTCGGATACCCACCGGTCACATACACAAGCCCATAAGCAGACACCGGCGTCGCCACCGTGATTTCTGAATTCCCCGACAAGGACCACAGCTCCCGACCCGTCTCAGCATCGTAACCACGAATCGCCCGCGAACCATTGGTCACAATTTCAGTGCTCTTACCAGCGGTCACCAGAGTCGGCGTTCCCCACGATGGAATCTCGTCGCGCTTCGTTCGCCATACCTCTTTCCCGTCTATCAGCGACAAGGCAACGATGAACGAATCTCGCTGACGGTCGACCTGGATGATGGCGCGATCCTCGTGAAGAATCGGCGAGCTGGCGTACCCCCACTGATACGTCCGGTCATAAAACCAGCCCGAATCCAGCAGGCCCAGGTTCCTGCTCCACTTCAACGTCCCTGCATGGTTATAGCAATACACCCCTTCAGAACCAAAATTCACCACAACATGCTTGGCATCGACTGCAGGCGTGCTGTTCGCATGACTTCCTTTGGGATGGCGCTTGACCCTGGGGACCCCTTCATGGGCGGTTCGCTCCCACAACACTTTTCCTGTCTTACGATCCAGGCAGTACACCCGCCACGAATGCTTCCAGGGTTCATCAACCGGATCCAAAGCGTTATGAGGTTCGACCCGAGTCCTGGGTTCCTTCTCACCAGTCGCCGTCGTGACAAAAACGCGATCACCCCACACCACCGGTGAGGAATGCCCCAGTCCAGGAATGGGGGTCTTCCAGAGAAGATGCTCAGCTTTGGACACATCCCAGGTGACGGGTGGCTTATGCCCATCCCCAATTCCATTCGCACCCACCCCTCGGAATTGAGGCCAATGTGCCGACAAGATAGGCTTCCATCCCGGGAGCGGAACTTTGACTTCAACACGTTGCTCTCCTCCAGGATTCACATCGACACGCCGCCAGGTTGAAACGTCGTCACCTTGTCGTATCTCCAGCCCGACAACCAACCCGTTCTTCGAGCGAAACTCAACCGACATCCCCTCCACCTGCCTGATGGAGAACTCCGTTGCACTTTTGGTGACCAGGTCATAGATGTTCGATACGCCACTGATGGGTTTCCCCTGATCCCTGTCACCATACAGCATTTTCAGTGCAGTTCCGACGAGAACCACCTGACGTTTGTCTCCTTGCTCATTCTGATATTTGCCGACGTACCGCTCGAAAATCTCGATTCCGATCCGGACAGATCCACCCCCGATGCGCGTCCCCTCAATCTTGCTCTTACCCATCGAGAACACAAGCCCGGTTACCTCACCCTTTTCATTCTTCACAAACGTGTGCTTCGCCGGACCTTGCTTGTAGAAAAACCGAACATCGCTCTCAGCAAAAATCGGAAACGCCATCCCCTCACCGAGCGCAGACATCAGCTGACCTTCGACCAGTCGGACGTGCATGATGCCAAAATGTTTCAAAGCATAATCGCCCACATAGCTCTTCAGCACTGGCAACGGAACAGGAACAATCTTGGGCAGCGGAACCGCACCCTTCCCCTTGAGATAGGCTACAATGTGCTTATGACCATTGGCAGCCGCAGTCGTCAAAGCACTCGTCATCGTCTCCTGAGAGAGTGGTTGCTTCGCCAGGGCACCTTCAACAACATCGAGATCACCACGCCGCGCACCAATATTCAACGCGAGATCCGCACCACGAACATTGTTCACAACCAGCATCGCAACCACATCGCCATGACCATTCTCAGCCGCACGCGACATGGCTGACCCACTATAAAAATTGTCCTGCTTGTTCGCACGCACACCTTTCAACATCAACGCATACACAGCTTCCTTGTGACCGCTTTCAGCCGCGATAAAGAGCGCGTTCTTACCGTATGCATCCAGCGCCTGAACATCCGCACCATGCGAAATATACTGCTCAATCTCCGCAATATTGCCTCGACGGGCAGCTTCAAGATACGCTTCATTGATATCACCGGCACACACCTGTGGTAGTTCCAGCGTCGTGCAGGAAACCACCAGTCCAATCACAAACAAAAAATACCTGCTCATCACAAGTCCGTTCCTCATACGATGAAAATGTCCAACCACAATAAACACTTCGACTCTAAGGTGCGATCAACCCGCCCGTTACGACGTCGCAGGTTGCGATCCTATCGCCTCGCGCACACGCACCATCAACGCCCGTGCAGCCTCTTCCGTAGGCGCCTCAACTATCAAACGCATGATCGGTTCCGTGTTCGACCCGCGAACATGAACCCACATCCGCTCATCAACCCAGTCTACACGCACACCATCCGAATCATCCAGCGACTGATCAGAAAACGCATCCTTCACCGCGACCAGAGCAGCAGAAATCTGATCCTGATCACAGGCAACCTTCTCCTTCAACATCGCATACGACGGGATGGCTGACACATGCTCCGACAGACAACGATCAGAGGACGCCAGCAAATCAAGCACCAACGCCATCGCCACAAGACTGTCACGCACATAAATCACACGAGGATCAATCACCCCGCCATTCCCCTCTCCTCCAAGAACGCAGTCATGGGCCAACATCGCCTCAACCACATTCGCCTCACCCACCGCCGAACGCACAACACGACACCCCCCACCCCCACAAGCCTCAACGCCAGCAGCAATATCCTCCAACATCCGCGACGTCGATAAATTCGTCGCCACCACGCCAGCACGACCCGCCAATACACGGGCAACACACAAGGATAGGGTATATTCCTCACCAATAAACCGCCCGGTTTCATCCACAATCGCCAACCGATCCGCGTCCGGATCCTGAGCAAAACCAACCGCAAGCTCTCCAGATTCAGCAGCGGCATCAGCCCCTTCGGATGCCACCCGGCTACATAATCCTACAAGATTCGCAGCGATCGGTTCCGGCGTATGCGCAAAATCACAACCCGACTCCGCATTCAAATGAACCACCGAGCATCCAAGCCGATCCAGCAACATCCGACCCGCGACAGCTCCTGCACCGTTCACACTGTCCAGAACCACACGGAATTTTCGACCCCGAATCGCCTCAACATCCACCGTCGCCAGCACATCCGACACATGCCGCTCGTGAATATCGAAATCCGCCGGAACCGCGCTCTCGCCCGCCTCGATCCGTGGAACCTCAATATTGGAGTCGAAAATCGCGAAAATCTCCACAGCAGCAGCCTTGGTCGGGGCTTGACCCATGGCAGTCATCAGCTTGATCCCGTTCCACTCGATCGGATTGTGACTGGCAGTAATCACCACACCCCCGCATCCACCTAGTGCTTTTACCCCTAGCGCAATCCCCGGCGTCGTCACAATCCCCAGATTCGCGGTTCGCAACCCGGCGGCCATCGCTCCTTCACAGAACGCCGCCAGCAAATGCTCGCCACTAGGCCGTCCGTCGCGACCGCCAACCAGCAGTGGAGATTTTCCATTGTTGCTGTAATCGACATCATCCCGCGCCTGACACGTTTTCAGGTACGTCCCATAAGCGAACCCCACCCGCCGGGCGACATCCTCCGTCATTGTGATAGCGGATGGGTCATCCGCCCGGACAATCCCACGAACTCCCGACACACTCATTATCAATGCCATTTTGTCACCAGCCTCACAATGATCCTCACCCTGCGATCCAAGCTCGCGTTCACTCTGCGATGCGAACTTACCGCCGCTGCCGCATCGCCCGTTCCATTTCGCGTTTTGCGTCACGCTGCTTCAAATCTTCGCGGCGATCGCGGATCCGCTTGCCTTTTACCACTGCGATCGTCATTTTCACCAGCCCGCGATCGTTGAAATAGACCCTTGCGGGCACGAGTGTCAGACCCTTGATTTTCAGTCGTGGTTCAATTTTGACAATTTCACTTTTGTGCAGCAATAGCTTTCGCCGCCGGATCGGGGCGTGATTATGCACATTTCCCATCTCGTAGGTCGAGATATGGAATCCCTCGACCCAGATTTCGTGGTTGATGACGCGCCCGTAGGCTTCGTCCAGCGACGCTCTACCGATGCGAAGGCTTTTGACTTCGGTTCCGCATAACATTATTCCGCACTCGAATTTTTCGAGAACTTCATAGCGCATTGCGAGTTTTTTATTCTTTATGACGGGCGGTGCCCGATGTTTCGGCTTTGACATAACCTCTTGACTTTGCTAGGTTTGTGAACAGTTTCTCGGGCGAATCACAGCTTTGTGACCCTGGTCCGGTATTGGTCGAGTGTACTTTCGGGGCGAAAGTTTGCAACGCACGATCAACGATACATATATAATGGTACTGAGGACGGAGGATCGATCTATGGGATCGTTACGGTCCAATAATACGGGGCTACCGGAAGATGGTGCTGCGCCGCCGAAAGGTAGAGCCGGGCTGCCGGAGGGTCGTGCCGTGCAATCTGAGGATGCTGGTGGACAATCCAGGGATGTCGCTTCCCGTATGGAGGAGCGTCAGCTCGTGGGGCGTGCGCGTGGTGGAGATTCCCAGTCCATGCGTAAGCTGATCGATCTGCACAAGGACCGGCTTTTCGCGTTCGTGCGGCGGATGATTCGCAACCATCATGATGCGGAGGAGGTGACGCAGGATGCTTTCCTTCGAGCCTTTGCGTCGCTCGATTCTTTTTCGACAGAATATCGCTTCAGCACCTGGTTGTTTACGATTGCATATCGCCTGTCGCTCAACACGCTTCGCAAGAAGCAGTCGCTGACGGGCGAGATGGAATTCGATCAGATTTCTGCCCCTGGTCCGAATGCTGATACGACTGCGGCTGAGAGTGATGACGCCAAGCGTCTGAAGTCTATCGTCTGGGGTGCGGTGGAGCATTTGAGTCCTCCGCAGCGTGCTTCGATTGTGCTGTTTTATCGTCATGGTCACAATTGTCAGGATATCGCCCAGATTCTGGAACTGCCAGTTGCGACGGTGAAGAGTCATCTGCACAGGGCGCGGATGAAGCTCAAAGATCAGCTTCAGTCGGTCGCAACTCAGGATGCGAGCAGTCTCCGCATCCTGGGCGGGTTGGCTGGGTAGAAGTGGTAGACGTCACAGGATGTGGCGGCGTGTTGATTTTGCTGGTCATTCGAGGCGTGTTGCCAAGGGTGACCTGGTATGGGATATTTTGAAGATGAGCGGTTTTTCAGGTGTCCGCTCCCTTACAGTCACGAATCGGTAATGACGTTCCGTTACGGTCTGGTAAAGAAGAACTGGCGCAAGAAACGATCATGAACTGCGAACAGGCGGCCAATTTATTTGACGCACACCTCGATGGTGTACTTTCTCAGAGTCTTGAGACGGAGCTGGCTGCCCATCGCGTGAAGTGTGCGATGTGTCGTCAGGATCTGGCGTTGCTGGAGGTGGCTGGCCATGTCATCGCGTCTGACGGTGCGGTCGACGATCAGCTCGAAGAAGATTTCACGGATCGCCTGCTCGCCTGTATCGATGGAGCGCGTCAGCAGAAGGATACGGCGTCTCATCCTGAACCATCTTTCACGATCAATACCTTGCGCCTGGGTGGTTCTTCTCGCACTGCGCGTCTGATACATGCTGCGCGTCAACTGCGTGTGTCTGGCAGGATTCGTGGAGTGCAACAGGTTTTTCTGTCGAAGCCCTGGTGGTTCGGTGGGTCGTCTGTTGCGGCGGCTGCCGTCGTTGTTCTGGCGTTCAAGTTGTTGTTGAGTGCTCCTCAGCCAGCGGTTCTGGGCGTCAAGTTTGAGAAGGAGTCGCCTGATCCAGAACTCGATCTGGCTGCCCGGTCTCTTGTCACTCAGGTTGAAACCACGTTGTCGTCCCATGCGGAGAATGCGTCTTCGGTGCTGCATATCGGTGAGATGACGATCCTTCAAATGCTGGATCAGCTTGGTATTGGGGAATCTGAAGCGACGAGCAAAGCCCTTCAAGCACCGTCCGATCCCTTTTCTGAATCAGAAGGTCGTGGCAGCGAAGGTGACGAGATTGCTGAGGATGCGGGTAGCGTTGCTGAGGATGCGGGTGGTGAGGACGTCGAAGATCTCTGACGGGTGAAAGAAGCATGACCCCACCAGGTGTTTTGGCGTGCGTCGTTGAGGCGTGCGTCTTTGAGGCGGGTGGCCCGCCTCTCTGGAGGTGGGGGAGGCGGTGAAGAATCGAGTACTCCCCATGATGACGTCGAGCGCACAGTGCTACCCATCATCGACTCCCCCATGTCTGAAGACACGGGGCACCCTTCCTTACCTTTCGCGTATCCGCTGTTCATTGAGCTTCGCGATTTTTGTGTGCGTTGCGATGTTCACTTCAAACGTCCATGCTCAAACCGAGCGGGGTCGTACTGACCTGTCCCTCTCAGCCTACGTTCCTGATTCGGCTGGTCTGTTCATCGAACTCAATAAGCTGGCTGACCGCAATACCCCGCAACGGGTGCAGAGTGCCCGGCATTTGTATGATATTCTGGTGGGTACCACGGACACGCAGATGGGTGTGGCTGCCAACTGGCGACGCGTCTTCCTCGAGCGTCTCGGGATCAAGCCCGGTCAGCCGATGGTGCGACTATTTGAGCATCGGCTGGCGGTGGCTGCTCCGTCGTGGAATCGACTTGCCGAGGGGATCATCCTCGTCCGGCTGAATCCGAACGATGATCTACTGGAGCACATCTTCGCACCTGGAAACATCAATGAGATACGCGGTCTGGGTGATGTCACTTTTTATACGACGGATACGGGACTTTCTGCGGCAACGGATGGCAATGTCCTCCTGCTCAGTCAGCGTCGTGGTGATGGTTCGATGTATGAGCGTGCGGTCAAAATCATCCTGAGTGACAGCAGCGATTCTCTGCTTTCGAGTCGGGCGTTCCGATCCGATCTGCGCGGGCTTCCGCGTCGGCGAGATGGGATGCTCTACCTCAATCCGTCGGCGGGGATGGATGGCCGGTCGGATCAGGGGGTTCCGTCGGATGAGGGTGAATCGTCGGAGCAGGGTGATTCGTCGGAACGGGCTGGACTCTCAGATCGTGGTGGTGTTGCGGGTTTTATGGGGATGGAGCGTCTCGCGTTGAGTCTGCGTCTGTCTGCCGATCGTGCGGATGTCACACTTCGCGGGAAATGGATCAACCCGCCCGATCGCCAGGGCGAGGGCGTCTCGATCGACCTGCTCAAGAGCTTGCCCCTGACCACGGTTGGTGCGTGGTGTACGCGGATCGACCCTGGCAAGAGTGTTCTTGATCTGCTGCGCAATTCTTCTGCGGCGGGAACGCCGATGCACCTGCGATTTTTCGCGTCAATCCTCGACATCGAGTCGTTGCAGAAGACGCTGCTGGACCGCATCGGACCCAACGCGGTGATCGCGTGGGATCAACCGCTCAGTTCGCGTGGGACGCCTGAGCTTGCGATCATCCTCGAATCCGAAGACGCGGGAATGGCTGTCGATGCTGCTGCGGATGCTGTTCAGGTTGTCGTCGACTGGTTCGATTTGCGGCGACACAATGTTTCCGGTCCGAGATTGAGTTTGAGTCGTTCGGAATATTTTGGTGCTGCGATCCATGAGCTTTCCATTGTGGATCCGCGAACACCTGCGACGGAATCTCCAGCGAACGGGCAACCTTCCAGCGGTGCGTCGGGTACGATGAAACCCGCGTTTGCAGCCGTGGGCGATCACTTCGTCGTTGCACTCAGCATCGACCATATCCGAAATCTCATCGATGCCCATATGGGGCTGATCCCGAGATTGAGCGAGGTCCGCGAAATCAAGCGTATGACGAATCCGTCTGAACGCACCTCCGCCATCGCCTTCGCTCAACCTGCGCTTGCGACTCAGATTGTTGATGAATGGGTTGGAGATGACGACGGGGTGATGAGTCGCTGGTTGGCACTGTCGCTGGGTGGATCCGGTAGAAATCGTCAGCCTGGAAGGGGCAGTCCGCAGTTGGGGATCGGAATTTTGCGTGGTGAGCAGGCTGGCAGCGTTCGTGTGGTTCGTGTGGATTCCGGCGGGCGAGCCGATGGCATGCTACAGGCTGGTGACCTGGTTCTGGGCGTGAATGGCAAGCTGCTTGCGCTTGCCGACGAAAAACGCGATCTCCGAAGTCGGTTGGCATCACCGGTGGAGAACGGATTCTGGTCGTTCCGCGTCCAACGTGATGGCAAAACGCTTGAAGTCAAAATCCCAGCCGGTCCGCCGCAAACCGTTTCTGATTCTGTCCGCGACCCGGCGGGTGCGTTGCGTCAGCTCCAGACGATCTGTCGTCGCATCGAATTTTCCAGCCTCCGCATCGTGCAATCGTTCCCCGACGGGCTTACAGCTCGCCTGTCCATCCGATTCAGTCCGGAATCAGCCGATGCTGTCCCTGAAGTGGTCGAAACGCCCATTCCCGCCCGATCTCGCTGATGGAAAGACGAATTGCCTCCTCTGCGAATTGACCGCCCTTTTCGCCACGCGTAAAATCACGCCCGACGCACCCTTGCGAAATACAGCTACGAATCCACAACCCCGAATTTTCCTCGGAGGAGACCTCAAATGCCCCAATGGCGAGCCGAGAGGCTGTCGCAACTTCCGCCCTATCTTTTTGTAGAAATCGACCGCAAGAAACGGGCTGCCATCGCAGCGGGTGCGGATGTGATCAATTTTGGGATCGGTGATCCGGATTCGCCGACGCCGGAGTTTATCGTCGATGAGATGGCGAAACAGATCCGGGACGCTGCCAATCATAGCTATCCATCCGGAGCCGGGTCCGCATCGCTGAAACAATCGATTGCTTCGTTCATGCAGCGGCGGTTCGGCGTGACGCTCGACCCCGGTTCGCAGATCACTGCGTGCATCGGGAGCAAGGAGGGGATCGGGCATCTGCCGATCGCGGTGGTGAATCCTGGCGAGCATGTACTCATCCCCGACCCCGGATACCCTGTGTACACGGGTGCGACGATTTTCGCCGGTGGGATTCCGCATACCATGCCGCTTCGGTCCGAGAATGGTTGGCTGCCCGATCTGGCCGCTATACCGGGCGATGTGGT
>JAJRYY010000219.1 GCA_024275565.1 Planctomycetota bacterium | reverse complement strand
CTTCCTTGGATTGACCGTGGTCATCGTGGGCAAGTGATTCGCCGTGGTGGGCAGCGTCGCTTTCATCGTGAAGTTGCAGCGCGTCCGGGATGAACATGATGTAGGCGCTTTCCTCATCGTCGGCTTTCCCATCATTGGCTTTCCCGTCATTGGCTTTCAGATGCCCGGTCATCGAACTGCCATCTTTCATGAAGACTTCGTAGTGCGAAAATTTGGGCTGATATTCAAAGAATTTGATGACCAGAAACGCACAGGACAGTGCAATCGTCAGCCCGAGATACAACCGGAATTTCCCGATGTTGCGAAGCTGGCAGGCTGCCCAGGACATCACCATCGTCACGCTCGACGATATCAGAATCACCGTATTGATCGTCGCCAGCTTCACGTTGAGGAGGTCTGATCCGTGAGGCCAATCGTCGGCCGTCACGCGGAGCAGAATGTAGGCTGAGAACAGGGCACCAAAGAGCATCACCTCCGAGGCGAGGAACAACCAGATTCCCAGCTTGGCGTTGGTAAGACCCGTTACGGGGTGCGGTTTGTCGATGTAGCGAATGACTGCTGACACGCTGTCGATCTCCTATGCGTTCTTATTGATCTGGGGGCTGAAATCCTCGCTCGCGCCAGGAACGCTGTATTCGTAGGGTCCACGATAGACCACCGGTTCGGTCAGAAAATTACCATGTGGCGGAGGCGACGGTGCGGACCATTCCAGCGTCGTAGCCTGCCAGGGATTGTTATCGGTCTTCTTGCCGGCTTTGATGCTCAGGAAGAAATTGATGATAAACGGAATCTGAGCGACCCCGAGCAGCCAGGCAGACCAGCTCGACGCAATCGTCAGGTCCTGAACGGCCTCCCCGTGCAGGTAACCAGTCTGGTCATACAATCGACGGGACACACCCGCCATTCCCTGCAGGAACATGGGCATGAACACGCCATTCATGAAGATAAACGTTCCCCAGAAATGCATATGCCCGAGAAGTTTGTTCATGAAGCGACCGGTTGCTTTTGGATACCAGTAATAGATACCCGCGAACAAAGCCATGATCGTCCCGGGCGCGACCACATAGTGGAAGTGACCGATGACGTAGTAAGTGTCGTGAAGATGAATATCGGAAGCCGCCAGTCCAAGCGGCAGACCCGTCAACCCGCCAATGGCGAACATCGGCAGGAACGCGAGGGCAAACAGCATCGGGACCGTAAAGCGAATCGACGCACCCCAGAGACTGATAATCAGCGCGGTCAGAATCACCACCGAAGGAACCGAGATAATCATCGTCGTGGTCTGGAAGAAATTGCTCATCGTCGAACCCATGCCCGTCAGGAACATGTGGTGCGCCCAAACAATAAACGACATGAATCCAAGGAATACGGTTGCATAAACCAGAGACTTATAGCCCCAGAGCGGTTTACGCGTGTTGTTGGCGATGATCTCAGAGACAATTCCCATCGCTGGGAGAATCAGAACGTAGACCTCAGGATGGGCGAGGAACCAGAACAGATGCTGCCAGAGCAATGGGTTTCCACCACCCGCCACATCCAGCATGTTCCCACCAACGACCAGACCACTCGGCAGGAAAAAGCTCGTCCCAGCAAGACGGTCCATCAGCTGAAGGACCGCAGCAGCTTCCAGAGGCGGAAACGCCAGCAGCAGCAGGAACGACGTCACCAGCTGCGCCCATACGAAAAAGGGCAGACGGAAGAAACTCAAACCCTCAGCCCGAAGCTGAATCGTCGTCACGATGAAATTCACCGAACCAAGCAGAGATGACGTAATCAGAAAGACCATGCCCAAAAGCCAGATCGTCTGACCAGGGTTAATATCTGAGAGCGGCGGATAGGAAGTCCACCCGGACTGGGCCGGTCCTTCAGGCGTGAAAAAGCTGGCAATCATGATGATGCCGCCGACCAGGAAGGACCAGTAGCTGGCCATGTTCAACTTCGGGAACGCCATGTCCGGAGCACCGATCTGCAGCGGAAGGACATAGTTTCCAAACCCGCCAACCGCAAGCGGTACCACACCCAGGAAGATCATGACCGTCCCGTGCATCGCACCCAGCATGTTGTAAAACTCGGGCAGCATCACGCCACTTTCAACGCCGCGCCCGAAGATTTTTCCGATGATCCCAAAATCGCCATTCGGGTACGCAAGCTGCGCCCGCATAACCATCATCAAAGTAAACCCGAACAGCAGGAAAATCAGCGACGTGACAGCGTACTGTATCCCGATAACCTTATGGTCCACCGAAAAAACATACTTCTGGATGAAGCCCAATTCCTGGTGATGATGCTCGTCACTCATTTACTCGTCCTCTTCCTCTTCGCCGTCGTCGTCCTCGGTCATGTAGGCGTACCACTCGTCAAACTTCTCCTGCGTCTCAACCACGACATCCCCGTACATCTTGTAGTGGTTGTTCCCGCAAAGCTGGGCACAGGCCATCTGATAAGTACCGTTGGTATCAGGCTTTGTCGTGAACCACATCGGGAACACCATGCCCGGGATCACATCCTGCTTCACACGGAGCACCGGAATCCAAAAACTATGTATCACGTCTTTCGAGCTTAATTGCAGCAACACGGTCTCGCCAACCGGAACATGAAGCTGGTTGATCGCCACAAAATCATCACTTCCATCAGGATCGTCAGGATCCAGACCAATCAGGTTCTCTGAGTCGATTAACTCAGGGGCTGTCGTACCGAAAACACCATCCGGACCAGGATAATGGATGTTCCAGGCATACTGCTCAGCCACCACGCGCACCTTAAACGCATTCTCCTCGTCGGGCATATCGTTCTTGATTTCGTCCCACGCCGGAATCGACATCCCCAGCAGTAGAAACACCTCGAATAACACGACGACAACCTCCGCATATTTGGACATCTTGCCCTTCGGGAGTTCATACGTCGCACGGGGGGTACGTCCTACGCGAAACCGGACGAGGCAGTAAGTGAAAAAGATGCCCCAACCCACAAAAAGAACAGCCATGAACCAGTGCAACGCTGAGATCAGCCCATCGATGCCGTGCCCATGCGTCGAGATGTCTGGCGGCATCCACCAACCATAATCAGCTGCCATCGTCTACTAGCCTCCAGAAAGGCAATATTAAATTGATATCATCCAGCCCACTGCAATCTCGATTCAGCCCGCAAAACCAATACCAAACTTCACAGCAAGACACTTCAGGCCGCATACGACGCGAACGAGAGTCCACACGTCGTACTGACATCGAGATTCGTGTGCGATGGGATATGGCAAAATACGCCCCTAGTCAAGTACCGTTTTTCAGACGGACGCATAATCGCCCCCTGTAACCGGCGTTTTGCAGGAAAAAAACACATACCCAAATTGAACAATTCCATGTCTCAGGTTCTTGCGCCTGCCAAGGCAATACTGTACACTTCGCCGACGTGCCAATAAATCAGCAACCAGCTTAACCATGGGGTAGCGGGGTATCCACCGTGTCATCACAGACCGAATCGCGTCACAACAGGGACGCAGCAACATCTGAGGAAGTGACGCCGAGTGATCTGACGGCTTCGAATGAAAAGGCGATCCTGAAGCACAATTCCATACAGGATGGCGGTTCTGGCATGGTGATCGCGCTGCTCATCTTTGCCTTCATCGCAACTGCAGTCATGGGATTTCGTCAAATCGCGCAAGAGGCAAAATCCATCACACAGCAGGCTGATCTGCCGATTTACGGGGAAATACCAGACTTTTCGCTACAGCGCGAATCCGGAGCACCCTTCACCCGATTCGACATCCGCGACAAAATCTGGGTGGCAGACTTCATCTTTACGCGGTGCGCAGGCCCCTGCCCGATCATGACCCAGAAGATGTCCGAGCTGCATAGTGTGCTGGGTGGCATTGACGATCTTCGATTTGTCACCTTCACCGTCGATCCTGAATACGATACCGCAGATGTCCTGGCGAAGTACGCTGCAAGCTATGGGGCCAACACGAATAGCTGGATATTCCTCACAGGCAACCGTACACGCATTTATGACCTGTGTATCAAGAATTTCATGCTGGGACTTGAGGATCAGTCCAAGGAAGATTACGAGCATATGATCATACACAGCACAAAATTCGTACTCGTTGACCGGAAGGGACGCATTCGCGGCTACTACGACGGCAGGGAACCCGCCGAAATCACCAAGCTCGTCAGCGACATCCAAAAGCTCGTCAAGCAAGGAGCGAACTGATTACAACAGCCGACCTCCCAGCCATAAACGCATCTCTAAATGGACTTTCGGCATTACTTCTTCTGGCTGGCTATGTGTTCATCCGGCGCGAGAACGTGCGACATCACAAAATATGCATGATCGCAGCCCTGTGCGTCTCTACCGTGTTTCTCACAAGCTACCTCGTGTACCACGCGCTACACGGATCGACCAGATTCACACACGACGGACCTGCGAAATACATCTATTTCTCAATCCTCATCACCCACGTCATCCTGGCAGCCGCCGTCGTCCCACTGGTATTCATCACATTCTACCGCGCCCTGCGATCGCAGTTTGAACGTCACCGCCGCATCGCCCGATGGACCTGGCCTATATGGATGTACGTCAGCGTGACAGGCGTACTCGTCTATATGATGCTGTATCAGTGGTTTCCACCGGAAATGTGAACACAAGTCAGACATAATTCAGACAATAAGTCAGAAATGCCGGCAACAACCCATCAGCCGCAACCCAAACGCGAAAGAACACCGACCGGCGCGACCATCAGTGCTGCCACATCAGTGCTTCCTAACGATCGGCTTCCACATCAGAGCTTACGATCACAGCTTCCGATTGCAGCTTCCGACCGCAGCCACCGTTCGCAGCTTCCGATTGTAGCTTATGGTATGGTATCCAGGATCAGCTTCGGGGATGACATCATCAATCAGCGTGGTGCGACCAGATTCTCGCGACGGAGGTCGGTGGTGCGCTTACCTCGACCGACGCTGAATTCAACAAGCTCTGCACCAGGGCTCACCAGAAAAAGATACACAAGCCGATAATTCGACTTCATATGGCGATCCTTGATGAGGCGGAAATCCCGGATACCGCCACGATTCAGCGTCGCGACCGATTCGGGAAAATACTGAATCTCGATGACCTCCTCACCATCAGCATCTACCACTGCAAACTGACCCGAAACTGGATAAACATTTCCGTCTGAATCGGTCACCTGATAGTTCTTGACGGTCTTGACCGCGAAATTCAAAGCCTTCCCGAGAGTACTTCCAGCGCGAAGCTTTTTCACGTCGAGTTGAAACATCCGTTTATCGGAAGGTACATCGAACTCGCTGATGGACGTCCCAGACCCCTGCTCCTGGTCCTCCGTTTTGCCAAACACATGTCCGTTGGCAAATTTCCCCTGCTTCAGTTCAAGATCGAACTTCTGATAGGAAGTCATCGTCGTCGGCAATGCGTTACTAAACTTATGGCGTCCGGCACTCGCACGCACGCCGCTGACCCGACCACCTGACAGCTTGGACGGTTCCGAATCAACCAGTGTAGAATTACCGGACCCGGACGACGACGAACCGGACGCAGAAGACCCGTCTTCATCCATGGGCGGTGATGAACCCGTACCCTCCCCCGCGCTTTGACCCGTCATATCAATGCGTGCCCCGGTCTTGTACTCGAGGAACATCGGCGAAAATCGCTCGGGCACTCCAAATACAAGACTAACCTGGTCCGTCGCATCCGTGTAAAGCTTCCCGTCCTTGATCCGCACTGCATACTTCGGATCATCATTATCGTTCATGGCAACGGGCAGATAATTCCGAGGTGCTTCGTCTGGCGAATCTCTGCCAACCAGTCGAATCTGCCCCCGGCTGAACCGCAAACGACCATCTTCATCCTTCGCTTCTTTCGTAAAATTCAACCGCACAAGATACCACTGGTTCCCGTCTGAAGGCTTCACGCGTTTGTAGTCGATCTTGGAATCACGACGGTTGCCAGCCTTGGTTTTATCGAAGATATAATCCAGCCGTTCCACATCCACCAGATTCACAGAATCAGCCGGCGCGACATGAAGAACACTCCCACTCCCAGCCCGCTGATCGACAACCTCACCGACAAGATCCGGATGGTCCAGACTCATCCGCCGCGACCCGCTGAACACACCGTCAGAAAACCCGCTCACCATCGCCACCACGAACCGATCCGGAGAAAGCCAAAGACTGTTATGTTCACCGGTCTCCGGGTCCAATGCCTGATAACCAAGTATGGTACCGCCAAACGGGACCATCTGAATCGCAAGCGCCAGCATCCCAGTCACCGTAAAAGCAGTCACCACGCCAAGCACAGCACCCAGAGAGCGATCGATCACCATGGGCATCATGCCCGACCTGATCACCAACGCATCCATACTCAACCTGAGAGCAACCAGCGGGACCAGAAAAGTAGCCATCAGAGACACAGGCAGTGCAACATCACCCAGAGGACCGGCCAGGAACGAATACGCAACCCACTCATACATGTACAACGCAAACGCGCTGCATAACAGACTCAGCACGCACATGATGAGCGCACTGAACAGGCCGTGCAGCATCTGCATGTACGCAATGGCGCCGATCATGATGATCAAAAACAAGGACAACCACATGACAATTAACTCCAGACAACAACAGACTATCTGCTCTCGACCTACTTACTATCTACCCGAAGCCCCCGGATAATCTCATCCAGACTCGTCGTTCCATCGATCACCTTCATCAGCCCCTCTTCCTGGAGATAATACATCCTGTTCTTCCGGGCCAGCGCCTTAATCTGCTTGATCGGCGCACCTTCTGAGATCAACTGAGCAATCGCCTCATCCACGATCATCAACTCAAGCACACCAGTCCGCCCAAGATAACCGCTACCCTGGCAGGTCTGACAGACAATTTCACGCCCCTTGCGATCAAATACCGGTTCGGTCGGGGGACGATAGAAATTTTCAATCTTGTTCGCAGGCAGGTTCGCTTTGCGAAGGAGATTTTCATCCGGCTTAAACGTCTGGCGACAGGATCCACACAGCTTCCGCACCAGACGCTGATTCAAAACACCCTTGATCGCCCCACCCACCATCTGGTTATCTTCGGCTAGGCTCATCAGTCGCGACAACGCATCAAAACAGCTCTTCCCTTCAATCGACAGATAAATCTTACGATCGCTACCCCCAGCCCGCAGCGCAATCTGCGCCGTCTCCCGATCCTCACACTCCCCGATACCAACAATATCCGGCTCGCGACGCAACACACTTTGAAGCTGACGGGCATAGCTGATTGAATCTTCTGCCCCAGGGACGTGCGTCGCTTGCGTAATATTATCCAACTCGTAAAGCGGCCTCTTCTCAAGGACATGGATGTTCGTCATAAACGCATCGTGAGACCGCAAAATCGCATACTGCGTCGTCGTCACACCGCTACCCCTGGGCCCGGAAACCAGGACCATCCCGACTTGCTCACCAATCAATTGCGTCAACTTCTCAAGACGCCTGGGGTGAAAACCCAGATCATCAAGACGCATCTTCGAAGCCGGGCGAATAACCTTTAGACGCATCCGCTCCCCTGCGGTCGATCCCGATGTCTGGACAACAATCCGGTTCAGATCCACCTCGGCAAGCAGGGCAGAAAAAATCTTCCCATCCTGCGGGCGACGAACCTCCTCCGGATTCAGGCCACCCAGCATCTTCAAATAGCCCAACACACGCTCGCCGTCGTCTTCAGACAGTACCTCAGAACGATCCGCTGCAACGCCATCAATCCGATACACAACACGCACTTTTTCCTTACCGACCACAAGCTCAACGTCCGACGCACGACGCCACAACACATCATAAAGAAAATCCTGCGTCGCAGCATAACGCTCATATTCCTCACGGTCCGTGGGAAGATCGACACTCTTCTCCTCGCTGTCAGAAAGATGTAACCGCTGACCTTTATCAAGCTTGGCGGTCGCTCCGGAATCGTCACGGGCGATCAGACGCTTCAAATGCCCAAGCGTCATCACCCGCTGATCTGGTACAACCCGACCATTCCGATGAACGACATACGCCATCAGCGATCCACCGGATAACAAACTGAAAAATCCAAGCCCAAGGAAAAACAATCCACCAGACCACGGAAACATGAACAATATCACTAGACCCGCGATACCACCGACCATCACGATCAGATTCCAGCGCGCACGCTTCGTCTGCACCATATCCGTGTCGCGGTCCAACCATTGGAAACCAAGTGCCCATCCCGTAAAAAGCAGGAGCACCCCAACGAGCTTGAACAAATTGATATAGGTATTAGGGACAGGGAAATCCGCCTGTACCAAAACCGCCTGAAATAATGCAGATTCCATGAAACTCTCGCCATCGCCACCCGCACAGAGCAACGATCCGCATGATTAGTAGGACAGAAAAAATACCGCTACCCGATAATCCCGCCACCGGACACGGAGATACCCTTCAAACGCATCTTCAGCTCTTCAGGATTCGGGGCTGCCTCGTAAGCTGTCTGTGTCGAAATATACTCATTCTCAACGTGCTGACGCAATGCCTCAGTGAAATCCTGCATCCCCTCATCGTACGATCCACGGATCACACCAAGCAACTCATTCTCACGCTTATCGCCAATCAACTTCCGCACGCTGGGACTCGCAAGCATGATCTCCGCAGCAGGGATCCGCGGAATCTCCGGCTGAATCCTCTTCAACAGCTTCAAGCATACAATAGCCTGCAAGTTGAACACAAGCGACATCCGAACCAATTCACGACTCTCAGGCGGAAAAAGCTCAAGAAGACGCGTCACAGTTCCACCAGCATTCGATGCATGAACCGTCCCAAAAACAAGGTGACCAGACTCAGCCGCATGAATGGCAGCCTCAAACGTATCCTTATCACGAAGCTCACCAATCAGCACAACATCAGGGTCTTCACGCATCAGATATTTCAGAGCATCGTGGAAATCCGCAACGTCCATCCCAATCTCACGCTGATTGATGAACGCTTTCGCATCCTCGAACATGAACTCAATCGGGTCTTCCAGCGTCACGATGTGGCAGGTACGCGTCTCGTTGATACGCTGCAACATGGCAGCAATCGTCGTACTCTTACCGGAACCAGTAATACCAGCCACCAGAATCAAACCTTGGTGCAAATTGGATATTTTCTCAAGCACCGGAGGCAGATTCAACGCAGCATAATCCAGAATCGTACGCGGAATATGACGGGCAGCCATCGACGTCAGACCACGCTGACGAAAAATATTGATCCGAAAACGGTTATTCCTGTCAAGCTGATACGAAAAGTCCGTCGATCCACGCTCCCGATATTGCTCCTGCTTGTCTTCACCCATGATCTCAAAAAGCATCTTCTCGATCTTGGCGTTGGCAAGCGGATCACCCTTCAGAGGACGCAACGAACCCTTAATACGCACACGCGGAGGAGCCTCAGCCTTAAAGTGAATATCAGACGCACCCATCTTGACCATCGCGTCAAAATACTTGTCAATCCTGGCTCGACCATTCGAGGCTGACGTCTTCTTAACTTCAGAGGACGACGCCTTCACGTCTTCAGAGGATGACGCCTTCATATCTTCAGAGGATGATCTACTTTCGCCTTCTGACACAGTGAGTTACCTGACCTTTCGATGAGCTACGGATAGTATTATCTTCGCCACGCACGCACCAGATGGACGCTGGAACAATGACCCGCCGGACAAAAAAACACCATCCTGCTGAGGACAATTCTTGCGCCCATCAGAACGGAATAACCGCTCCAGCGACCAGCCGCAAGACCAACGCTCCAACCGAAAGAACGACGCATTACACTCGCATTACAGTCACACTATACAATAATTACAGTCACACTATACACGACTGGCACGAAGCAAGACAAGGCCGCACGCAACCATTGTAGACCGCCCACTTTGCCGTTCAACCCCCCATCCCCCCCATTCAAACCATCTCCAAAACCACATTATTCGCCAAATATCGCACGTTACCTCCACTGAAACCGCATCCGCTCTTGACCACACACCCCCTCAGTCCTACCCTCCCCTCCGGGATCGTCTTTGGACCCCAAATTCCTGCAACTATGATTGAGGTGAAACGATGGGTATTCGTGTTGGCATTAACGGGTTTGGTAGGATCGGAAGACTGGTCTTCAGGGGGCTTCTCAGCAAGCCCGAAAAATTTACCGTCGTCGCGATCAACGACCTCGGAAATCCGGCGGCTTTGGCACATCTGCTCAAATATGACACGGTGCATGGCAGATTCAACGGAACAGTCGAACTCGATGGCGATTCAGGCATCACTGTAAACGGCCAGAAAATCAGAATCGTCGCAGAACGCTCACCGGCAAACCTGCCGTGGGGCGAACTCGGCGTCGATGTCGCCGTCGAATCCACAGGGTTCTTCACCGTAAGAACGTCCGATAAGGGAGGATATGGCGACCACCTGACAGCAGGCGCCAAAAAAGTCGTCATTTCCGCACCCGCAAAAGATGACCCCGACATGATGGTCGTCCTCGGCGTCAACGACGAAAAACTCACGGCCGACCACAAATGCGTCTCAAATGCAAGCTGCACAACCAACTGCCTCGCACCCATGGTCAAGGTACTCAATGACGCCTTCGGACTCGTCGAGGGACTCATGACAACCGTCCACGCATACACCAACGACCAGCGAACCGCCGACCAGCTGCACTCAGACATGCGACGCGCCCGTGCAGCAGCAGCCAACATCATCCCGACAACGACCGGAGCAGCCCGAGCGGTGGGCAAGGTCATCCCCGAGCTGAACGGCAAGCTCAACGGAATGTCCCTGCGCGTCCCGGTGGCCGACGGATCATTGACCGACCTTGTCGCAACGCTGGAAAAAAGCGTCACAGTGGCGGAGGTCAACGCTGCCCTGAAATCCGCCGCGGATGGCAAGCTCAAGGGGATCATGGAGTACAGCGAAGACCCCCTCGTCAGCAGCGATATTATCGGAAACCCGCACTCGTCCATCATCGACGGACTGTCCACCATGACCATGCCCGCCGACGGTGGAAAGCTCATCAAGGTCTGCTCCTGGTACGACAACGAGTGGGGCTACTCCTCAAGAACAGTAGATTTAATTGAACGCCTGGCCAGCCTGTAGGGCAGGCTATGGCCTGCCATCACTGGGAGGCATGTAACAAACCGTAGGGCAGATTAATTACCTGCCATCGCCGGGAGACGTGTGACAATCTGTAGGGCAGGCTATGGCCTGCCATCGCTGGAAAGGCGTGCAACATTGCCCAGGCCGAAAACGCGGGCAAGGCTCCCTGGCGAAGACGAGCTGCAGGGCGGTTTCACCCGCCACCGTCTATAGAGCGGGTTCCACCCGCCAACCGTAAGAAAGAAGGATCAGACCCCAACCGGGCGAATCGAGCTTCACCGTGACAAAACGAACAATCGACGACATCAAGGTCTCCAGCAAGCGCGTCCTGGTCCGTCTCGACCTGAACGTACCCCTTGACGCACTGGGCGAAATCACCGACGACCGCCGCATCAGAGCAGCTCTCCCGACCATCCGGAAACTCCTGGATGGACGGGGCAAGCTCGTCCTCATGTCACACCTTGGACGCCCCACCGGTGATACAAAAAGAGACAAAAATCTGACGCTGCGACCCGTCGCAAAACGCCTGGCTGAACTCCTCGGCCAGGAAGTCCCCTTCTCGTCCATGTGCATCGGAGACGAAGCCGAGCGAATCGTCGACAACCTCTCCAATGGTCAATGCTGCCTCCTCGAAAACCTCCGATTCAGAGCAGCTGAGACGATCAAGGACGCGAAAGCAGCCGACGACCCCGCACTGCGAAAATCAAAGGACGATTTTGCAGCCGCCCTCGCAGAACTGGGCGACATCTACGTCAACGACGCCTTCGGCACCTGCCACCGCGACAACACCAGCATGTTGACGCTCCCTAAAATCATGACCCGAAAAAAACGCGTCATAGGATACCTCATCGCCAAAGAACTCCAGGTACTCGGCGATGTCCTGGCCAATCCGAAGCGACCCTTCGTAGCAATCCTCGGAGGAGCGAAAGTCTCCGACAAGGTCGGCGTCATTGAAGCACTGCTTGAAAAATGCGACCGAATCCTCATCGGCGGAGCCATGGCAAACACCTTCGCCGCTGCGGCTGGTCAAAAAGTCGGAAAATCACTCGTCGAACCCGATCGGTATGAGCTTGCCAACGCCATCCGCGAAAAGGCGGGCGATAAGCTGATGCTCCCGGTCGATTCGATCGCTGCTGCCGATATCGACCCGGAAATCGAAACACAAGTCTGTGGCGGCGACATCCCGGACGATCTCATGGGTCTTGATATCGGACCCAAGACAATCAAGTCATACTGTAAAGAACTCTCCAAAGCGAAGACCATCGTCTGGAACGGGCCGATGGGCGTCTTTGAAACCCCGCCCTTCGATGCTGGAACTCTGGCGATTGCGAACGCCGTCGCGGACGCCACGGATGCGGGTGCAACATCCATCGTCGGTGGCGGCGACAGTGCAGCTGCAATCGACGCCTCCGGAGTCGCAGACAGAATCACACATATTTCGACCGGCGGCGGAGCGTCCCTGAAATTCCTCGAAGGCAAGCCGTTCGAAGCGCTCGACGTCCTCGACGACGCCTGAGTCTGAAGATGATCCATGAACCCAGCGAGCAACACTGTGTCATCCCCTGATTTCGCATTATCGACCCCGCGCATGCGGATCGCACCCTCTCTGCTGGCGGCAGACTTTTCGCGTCTCCGCGACGACGTCGCACGCATCGAAGAAGGCGGTGCAGATCTCCTGCATCTTGACGTCATGGATGGTCATTTCGTGCCCAATATCAGCTTCGGACCCTCCCTCATCGAATGGTTGCGCCCCCACTCGAAGCTGTTTTTCGACGCTCACCTCATGATCACCGACCCCGAAAAATACGCCGAGGCCTTCGCCAAAGCGGGCTGCGACCTTATCACGTTTCATATCGAAACCGTGGACGAACCCGCCCGCGTCGTGGACCACATCCGCAACCTCGGTGTCAATGTCGGCGTCTGCATCAATCCGACCACCGAAATCGACACGATTGCATCGATACTATCGGACGTTGATATGGTGCTGGTCATGAGCGTCTGGCCTGGGTTTGGCGGACAAAAATTCATCGCAGACGTCTTGCCCAAAGTACGCGAGCTTCGGAAACTATTGGCGCCCCATCAGCGGCTGGAGATCGACGGCGGAATCGATCCTGCTACCATTATCGCAGCTGCTGAAGCTGGCGTGGACACCTTCGTGGCTGGTTCCGCGATTTTCGGAAAAGACGACCCGGTCCAGGCCATGGCAGCGTTGCGGCATGCAGCACAGAATGAGCAGGGTGCTTAGCACAACAAGGAGCGAGAACGCCATGAAGAAGCGCGACATCCCCGCTGGCATCTGGGACAGCTGCCAAAGCTGTGGCCACATGGTCTACCTCAAGGAGGTCGAGGAGAACCTCAACTGCTGCCCGGAGTGTGGCCACCATCGCCGCGTCAACGCACGCACGCGGATCGAGCAGCTTGTCGATACTGGTTCGTTCGTGGAAATGTTCGCCGATCTTGCCCCCATCGACCCGCTGAAATTCAAAGACCGAATTCCCTACAAAGAGCGACTCAAAGAGGTCCAGAAAAAGACTGGCGAACTTGACGCCATCGTTGTCGGACGTGCGTTCATTCGAGGTCGGGCGGTCGTGCTTGCTGTCATGAACTCTGATTTCATCATGGCATCCATGGGTTCGGTCGTGGGTGAGAAGGTCACCCGGGCGATTGAGGCTGCCATGGAATCCGACCTCTCGCTCATCATCGTCACCGCATCCGGCGGTGCGAGAATGCAGGAGGGGATGGTTTCGCTGATGCAGATGGCCAAGACCTCAGCCGCCCTCGCGAAATTTGACGATGCGCATGGTCTGTATGTGGTGGTTGCGACCGATCCGACGACGGCTGGCGTGGCTGCCAGCTTTGCGAGTCTGGGCGACATCATCATCGCGGAACCGGGTTGCATGATCGGGTTTGCGGGCCCGCGTGTGATCAAGAACACGATCAAGCAGGAGCTGCCGGCAGGCTTCCAGACGGCTGAGTTCATGCTGGAACATGGCTTCGTAGATAGAATAGTAAAACGCCACGACCTGCGAAGAGAACTAGCAAGAATCATAGACTACTGCGGGAAATAGGATGGTAGACGTTGGTCCGTGTCATCCAATATGGAAGATCCGACGTATACCCAGTTGATTTTGTCAACGATGCCCAAGCTGGATATTCTTATGTAGCATCTCATCCAAACGTCGGACTGTGAATTCCATGCTTTGTTCCGGTTCGCCGATCAAGTTCCAGAATCCATCGAATGTAATGTTATCTCTACCCTGACCATCCACGGAAATAATCTGATCGAATTGCCTCAGTACATCCAACCGTACGCCCCCTACCCCCAGACCAACCGCTCCGCATCAAACACCGGGCCATCGTCGCAGCACAGCTCGTATCGCCAACCGTCGGTGGCTGATTCGTCTTGCACCGCCACCACGCACGACTGACACGTCCCCGTCCCACACGCCATCGCCCGTTCCATACACACATGACACTCAATCGACCGCGCCACACAGAACTCAGCCACCGCCCGCATCATCACCTCAGGACCGCAGGTATAGACCACCAGATCATCCGTCTGCACGTCTGCCTGCCCATAGTATTCGCCCATCGCACCCGCCACATGACCATGGAAACCAAGCGACCCGTCGTCCGTTGCAATCACAACACGCGCACCCACATCGGCAAATTCCTTCGCCCCAAGCGACGCCACCCCAGCATCCCGCGAAACAACCGACGGATCATCCACAGTCAGCGCCAATAAATCTACACTCCGCGCCCCCGCAAACGCAACAACCTCCCGATCCACCTTTCCAGCCGCAGTCGTATCCCCAATCGTAACCGCATCCCCAAGCGCCTCAGCCAACCACAACATCGGCGGCAGACCTACGCCCCCCGCCACCAGCCAGGCATGTCGCTTCGTATCACTGATCGGAAACCCATTCCCCAACGCCCCCATCACGCTCAACGCATCCCCAGCCCGCAACCCGGACAACCACCGCGTCCCCGTCCCCACGACACGGTACATCACGTCGAACTGACGACCACCGCCCGAAAAATGCCCATCACTGAGTGAATCCCGCAGGCCCGCGATGCTGAACGCACGCCGCAGCAGCGGTACAGGGCAACTGCTCGTCCCCATGTTCCCGCCTGCTGCACCCTCAGCCTCTCCGCGCGGAGGAGCAAGATGCACGAACTGCCCCGCCCTCGCCAGATTCAAAGCATCCGTGACGCCGGGCGGGCAATCAATCGTGAGTCGAAAATGTTCACTGCAGATTGAAACATTCTTGGCTACGACCCCATCAAAAAGTGCGGGATGGGAAGTGCCGGGTTTCGTTGCCATCGTCATCATGGAAGCGCTCGCAATCGTGCTGAGTCAAAATCGTGTTGATCCAAAACCGCTCAGGGGCAAAATCGCTCAGGGGCGATCAAACATGAAACCACGGGGTCATTGTACCGCAGTGATCCGCACCCGGCGACAAATGGTGGGGAGATGTAAAAAAACTTCCGGGGTTGGCCATAAAACCAACCCCGGAAATCCGCCACGGCTAATGAAAGCCGAATCGTGATAAAAAGACCGAGGATTCGAAAATCCACGACCGTTGTTCATGCGTTTGACCTCAAACCAGCCGCCCGGAATATATCCTCAGCCAGGGGGACTGTCAACGAAACGTCTTGCCGGCGAAACAAGACATGTGGCCATAACTTCATTTCTTACAATAACTTACGAACCTTCTGCCGATTCATTGACAACTTCGTATCAGCCACGATTGCAGGGATTTGTGGTCCATCGTATTTAGGATATTGGCTGCCGACGCACCCCCGCGACGGGCAGTGACGATCCCGAATCGCATCTGATCAAGCTGCTCGGTGTGGTGGGCATCGGTATCGATCACGAGCATCGCACCGGCATCGATGGCTATTCTGACGTGGTCGCTTTTCAGGTCGAGACGCTGCCAGGAAGCGTTGATTTCGAGGGCAGTGTTTGCACTGGCGGCTGCCCGGGCGAGGCGGGGGATGTCGAGATCCATGGCGGGTCGGCGGTTGATGAGGCGGCCGCTGGGGTGACCAATCATGGTGACGTGGGGGTTCTCGATCGCGCAGATGATACGCGTCGTGGGATCGATCTTCCCGCTGCGCATCCCGGCGTGGACGCTGGCGACGACGATATCACACATGGCAAGCACGTCGTCGGGATAGTCGAGCGAACCGTCAGCCAGGATGTCGCATTCAGTGCCACTGTAAATTTTAATGCCATCCGTCTGGGCATCAGCCAATCGGACTGCCTGGATGTGGGCTTCGAGACGGGCGATGGAAAGTCCATTTGCGATGGTCGAGCTTTGGGAATGGTCGGTGATGGCGATGTATTCGTACCCGCGCTGTTTCGCAGCGTCAGCCATCTCCTGGATCGTGCACCGTCCGTCGCTGGCGATGGTGTGCATGTGGAGGTCGCCCCGGATGTCGTCTATGGTGACGAGCTTCGGGGTCTCGGAAAAGTCGAATTCGCCGCGATCTTCACGCAACTCGGCTGGGATCAATGGTAGGCCAAGGGCTGTGTAGATGGATTCTTCCGACGCCCCCGCCACCCGCGTTTCGCCGTCATACAAACCATATTCGTTCAATCTGAGCTTTTTTCGGACCGCGCGCTCGCGGAGTCGAACGTTGTGCTCCTTCGATCCGGAGAAATATTGCATCGCCGCCCCAAAGGATTCCTCCGCGACGACGCGCAGGTCGATTTGCAGTTCTCTGCCCCGATCAAGCTCGATCGTCATGGACCCCCTGGTGCTCCCGGCCGCGAGTACGCGATGGACCTCATCGAGTGTCGTGAACGCTTCGACGATACGCGATCCATCGTCACACTGGCAGAGCAGATCGATGTCGCCGATGGTTTCGGATCCTCGGCGGAGCGAACCGGCGATGGCGACTTTTTCGACCCCGGGCATGTTCGCGATGATGGTCGCCAATCGCTCAGCGATGGGCAGTGCGACCCCCAGGGGTATTCGCCCCCCGGACTTCTCCAGAAAAGCGATCCCCTCGGCGATGCTGCTGGCGGATTTCTGTCCAAAGCCTGAAAGCGCCTGCACGCGGCCGGTATCTATGGCGACCTTGAGATCGTCCATGCTTTCGACGCCGAGTTCTGCGTAGATTCGGGCGATTTTCTTCGGCCCGAGTCCCTGAATATCGAGAAGGTCCGGTAGTTTTTCAGGGAGACGTTCCTGCAGTTCATCGAGGAGACCGATCGTACCGGTATCGATGAATTCAGTGATTTTATCAGCCGTCCCCTTGCCTATACCGGGGAGTTTTGTAAGTCGATTTTCGCGTGCGACCACTTCGATATTTTCGTCGAGCGACTTCAGGAATCTGGCTGCCCGCCTGTACGAATTGATGCGAAATCCGCTATCGCCGTCGATCTCCATGAGGTCGGCGATCCTTGCGAATGCGGCCGCGAGTTGCTTGTTGACCATGAGCCTAGTCCGTGGGGTTGGTGTATTTCCACCAGGTTGGATTGTAATCGGGGAAAGCTCCCGCGTGAATGGCGACTGGTGTAATATGTCTGATCGTCGATAGAAGACTCCCACAGGGCATCCAGACGAAATGCGCCGATAATATACCCATCCACACCAAGTCATGCGACACACTCAAGCAGGTTCTGCATACGCGTGACGATCGATCCGATATGGGTATAAGAACCGGGCATCTCCCGAACGAAATACGGGGGCAGCCAATTGAATGCATCGCGGTACTGTTCCATGATGGATCGTCCAACCTGACTGTTCCATGATGGATCGTCCAACCTGCCGCTGCGATGCTTTCGGTGTTGACCGTGGATCACGCGGCCATCGGTGTTGGCAAGCAGAGACATCCATGGTATCGAAACAGACATCCATTCTTGAGCTTTCAGGTTCTATCGCGCCGGATATCAGGCGTACCGCACACTGGGTTATCGGGCTTGTCGCATTCTGTCTTCTACCTCTGCTCGCGATGGTTCTGGGTGTTGATTTCTCATCTGGAACGCCACCGCTTGATCCGGATGCAGTCGTAACCCAGTCTGCATCACAGCTCAAGGAATCCGGTTTCGATGCCCTCCGTGGCAGCTTCACGCATACCATTCTTGAATGGACAGCCGTTTGCGCGGCGTTTTTTGTGGCGTTGCTTGCGTTTGTTCAATACCGACTTACCCGCGAAGCGTCACTGCCGATTATCGGAATCGCACTCGCCTGTGCCGGTGCGATGGACGCCTTCCACACCTTCGCAGCAGACCGACTGATTGATGCTGTGGCTGCCAACGAATACCTCATCCCCTTCACCTGGGCGATATGTCGTCTGTTCAACGCAATGATTATGCTGACTGGTGTGGGGTTGTTTGCATTCTCGACAAGATCGCGATTCGCCAAAGGTGGAAACGTGTTCATCTTTGCGACCTGTGCATTGTTTATGGGAACTGCCTACCTCATCATCCATGCCTGCGCCGTCTCCGAATCGCTTCCGCAAACGATGTTCGCCGATGCGGTGATCAAGCGTCCTTACGACATCTACCCGATCGTGCCCTACCTGCTGTGCGGTTTGCTGGTCTTTCCGATGTACTACAAGCGTTATCGGACGCTGCTTGCCGCGTCGTTGATGCTCTCGATTATCCCGCAGGTGGCGACGCAGCTTTACATGGCATTCGGGTCGTTCAAGCTCCATGATGCGAGTTTCAATATCGCCCACGCCTTGAAATCGGTCGCGTATTTCGTCCCCATTGCTGGCCTGATGATGGAATTTTCACGAGCCTACCGGGCACAGAAGCAAATGACGCTCGCGCTTAAGGAGAACGAGCGATCTCTGAAACGCCGGGCCGAGGAAGCCATTCTTCTGAGTACCATCACAGACGTGGCAGCTCAGGCGACATGCTTCGAAGGCGCGCTGCGCGAATGCATCGAAAAAGTGTGCGACACAACCGGCTGGCCCGTGGGGCACGCATACATCACTGCCGATGACGGGACAAAAACCCTGAAAACGTCAGATACCTGGTTCCTTCTCGATCCGAAAGCATTTGAACGTTTTCGAGCGGTGACCGAGCAAACCAAAATCGCACCTGAAGCGGGCCTGCCGGGTAGAGTCATGCAGTCTGCAAAACCCGCCTGGATCGTCGATGTCCGAAATGACGAAAACTTCTCTCGCGCCAAAGACTGTCCGAGTATCGAGGTCCGAGGAGCCTTCGCGTTCCCCGTTCAATCACACGGAGAAGTGGTCGCCGTGCTGGAATTTTTCGACACCCTGCCCGCTGAACCATACAACGAGCTTCTACAAACCATGTCCATCCTCGGCGGACAGCTTGGACGCGTGATTGATCGCGTCCGCGCTGCGGAAGATGCTCGCCGCCGCGAAGAAAATTTGAACAAGGTTCTTCATGATCTGGGTATGCAGCGCAGCGCGTTGAACGAACACGCCATTGTCAGCATCGCCGACATCAAAGGCAACATTACCTATATCAATGACAAATTCTGCAGTATTAGCGGCTACACACAGGAAGAACTGCTGGGGCACAATCACCGCACGGTCAGATCTGGTGAGCATTCCCCTGAGTTTTATCGCCACTTGTGGCTGACCATCTCTCGGGGGAAGGTCTGGAAAGGGGAGATTAAAAACAAGCGTAAGGACGGATCTTTCTATTGGGTTGCAGCCACCATCGTACCCTTCAAAGATACGGAAGGAAAAATCGAACAATATGTCGCCATCCGAACAGACATCACGTCGGTGAAAGAAGCCGAAGAACATATCAGGGCGGCTGCGGATAAACTGGAGCAGAGCAATCTGGAGATGGCAGCACAGCAGGAAGAGATGGAGGCGTTGAACACTGAACTGCGCGCAACCAACTCCGCTCTCGACACAGCACAGTACGAAGCAGAGCAGGCATCGAAAGCGAAAAGCGATTTTCTGGCGAATATGAGCCACGAAATCCGTACCCCCATGACAGCCATACTCGGATTCACCGAGTCGCTGCGTGAGGAAGGCAATCTGCAACGCGCGCCGCAGCATCGCATCGATGCCATTGACACCATTCACCGCAACGGCGAACACCTGCTCTCCGTCATCAACGACATTCTGGATATGTCGAAGATCGAAGCAGGTAAAATGACCGTGGAACACATTCCCTGCTCACCACAGCAGATCGTTCACGACGTCATCACGCTCATGAAATCTCGAACGGACGCCAAGAACGTCTCACTCAACAGCGAGTATATGGGCGAGATCCCAGAGACGATTCTGTCCGACCCGACACGACTGAAACAGATACTCCTCAACATCGTCGGCAACGCGCTCAAATTCACAGAAGAGGGCGGCATTCGGATGATCGTTCGCTTCATTCCGGACAACACCACACCCGCACTGCAGTTTGACATCATTGACACCGGCATTGGGATGACCGAAGAGCAAGCTGGCAATCTGTTCAAGGCATTCGCACAGGCCGACAGCACCATGACCCGAAAATTCGGCGGTACGGGTCTCGGGTTGAGCATCAGCAAGACATTCGCGGAAATGCTCGGCGGTGAAATTTCCATTGTCGATACGCAGCCCGGTGTGGGCACGCGATTTCGAATTGCAATCGCAACCGGTTCACTCGAGGGTGTGCGCCTGATCGACCACAATGCGTTCGCGACCAGAAAGACTTCCGGGAAACAACCTCCACCACCCCGCACAACAAACGATGCTGCGCTGAACTGCCATATCCTGCTCGCCGAGGATGGACCAGACAACCAGCGACTTATCTCCTTCATGCTGAAAAAAGTCGGCGCGAACGTCACCGTCGTTGAGAATGGTCAGCTCGCCGTCGAAGCAGCCCTCGCCGCCCGCGACGAAGGAAAACCCTTCGACATCATCCTCATGGACATGCAGATGCCCGTCCTCGATGGATATGGTGCGACAAGGATGCTTCGTGATAATGACTATGAAGGTCCGATCGTCGCATTAACTGCCCACGCGATGCATTCAGATCGAGAAAAGTGCATCAATAGCGGCTGCGACGACTATGTCACCAAGCCGATCGACCGCAAGCACCTCATCGCGACAATCAATAGCCACCTCCCAAAACCCAACGAAGATCATCATGAAGATCATGAAATAAACACCGCGCTGGTCGGGAACTAATATCAGGAAAAACCACACCGATAACACGTCGGCCAGCCGCTATTCCGCGATGCGGGGTTTGATACCCCATCCCGCCAGAACGTCGCACACAACCTCCATCGGCAGCCCCACCACGCTTGAGAAACTCCCGCCGATATGCTCGACATAGGCGTCCCCCTTATCCTGAATCCCGTACGCGCCAGCCTTCCCCTCCCACGCCCGTGAATCAAGATAACGATCCATCTCCACATCAGACATCCGCCGCATCGTGACTGGCGTCAGGCTGTGGGTGATGACCTGACGATCTCCAGCGACATCCAGAAAGGTCACTCCGGTCACGACCTCATGCGTCGTCCCGGACAACCGCATCAGGATCCGCCTTGCATCGACCTCGTCTTTCGGTTTTCCGAAGATTTCGCCCTCATACGCCACCACCGTATCCGCCCCGATCACCACAACCGCCCCACCGGATACACCATCCGCAGCCCCGTCGGATGCCTCCTGACACGCCAACTCAAGCTCAACGCTCCGCGCCTTGAAATAGCTCAAAGTCTCCGCAAGGGCGACGGGCGACACCCCGACACCTCCATCCGTCTGAGGCTCATCCACCGCTGGTGGAATGATCTCCGCATCGAAGCCAGCCTCCCGCATCAGCAACGCCCGACGAGGACTCCCAGACGCCAGCACCAACCGCACCATCCAACAACCTCCAACAACCGCCCATAAACATGAATCATGATATTCCTGGACCAACAGAATCAGACATGTGCGACAGTCAGCCGAACACCCGATCAGGTGCTCGCGCTGCGGGTCATTCGCCGGGCGAAACGCTTCGCGCGACGACGCTGACGCGCGGCGATCTTGTGCTTCCTGCCCTCACGAAGACGGGTGACAAGCGTCCGAACCAGAACGTACGAAATCGCACCCACCACCGTCCCGACAACCAGACACCCCACCCAAAGCTCACTCCCCAGCCGCATCACCCAGAGCGCCTGATCTTTCCAATATCCCCAATCCGCAAACCTGCTCAACCCCTCAGGAGCAGACACGGCAACATCCGTCGGCACTGACAGCAGACGATCAACCGTCGCAGCCCCAAGATCAGTCGCTTCCGACCCCAACAGCATGCTACCAAGCCAGAAGCAGGCATAGTATATCGGACCCGCCGTGAGGATGTTTGTGATCCAGACCATCGGTATGCAGGCAAGCTTATTGACCCGTAAAACTGTCGCCACAGCCAGCGCGATCATCATCTGAAAACCAACCGTCGGCGTCAGACCGATAAAAAGCCCCACAGCCACACCGAGCGCGATCCGATTGGGTGTGTCATCGGCGTGCAAGATGTTGTGTACCAAAAACTTACGAAATTTTCGCTGGATCGCAGTCAACTAAATCACTCGACAATATCAATCTTCCCACGCGTCCTGCCAACGTCAATAATCGCCCCAAAACGCCCAACAAACACGTCCGGACGGCGCAACGATCACCAGGTACCGAGTCTATCGACCTCCAACGGCCTCGTCTGCGCCAAACTCAGGAATTAGACCGGTGTTTTCCCGGGCTTTGACTCATCATTCCGCAGAATCGCCTCGATTTTCCCAATGACCTCATCAGGCATGACGGATTTCATGCACTCGTGATTGTGGGGACATTGTGAAAGATTTCTCAAATAGCAGGGCGAACAATCCAAATCTGCCTGGATGACGTCGTCCAATCGATTGTAAGGACCTGTACGGTAAGGACTTGTCGGCCCGAGGATGGCGACGAGCGGGCGATGGAGGGCGACGGCGAGATGCATCGGGGCTGAGTCGTGGGTGAGGACGAGGCGCGACCCGCGTAATATCGTGGTTAAAGCTCTAATTGATGTTTTTCCCGCGATATTTCGTGGGTTGGAGCTGGAGGCGTCTGCAATTTCTGCGCATAGGCTCGATTCAGATTCGCCGCCCATGAGGATCGAGGGGAGGCCATTTTGTGCGACTGCATCAATTGTGGTGGCGAATCTCTCGGGTGGCCAGAGCTTGGTCTCCCAGCGTGCGCCGGGTAGGACGGCCATGTATGGGGCGGAGGGGTCGATCTTGACGGATTTCAGGAAGTCGTTGGCTTCGTTCTGCTCTGCATCTGTGATTGCGAGGTTGAAAGTGGGATTCGAGGTGTCACAGCCTATGGATTCGCAGAGGAGGAGGTTTTTGTCCACGGCATGGGCGTTTTTGTTGGGGGTTGGGATTTTGTGGGTGTAGAAGAATGGGGCGGATTCTCTGGCGGATTTGAAGCCGATTCGCGCGGGTGAGCCGGTTGCTCTGGTGAAGAATGCGCTGCGGAACAGGCCCTGGAAGTCGAGAACGAGGTCGAAGTGTCTGGATCGGAGGTCGCGGAGGAAGGCGTAGAACTCTCTGGCGATGGAGATGCTTTTGTGGACGCGGGCGAATCGCTTTCTGTCGAAGGTGATGATCTCGTTGAGGTCGGGGTGGTTCTGGATCAGTGGTGCGAAGGGTTTTGCGATCAGCCAGGCGATGTGGGCGGATGGGAATCGCTGGCGGAGGGCGTGGAGGGCTGGCAGCGCATGGACGACGTCACCCAGAGAGCTGGGCTTGACGATGAGGATTCGGTTGTAGGAGTGGTTGTCAGGTGTTGTCATCGTTGTGGGTGCGCGGCGGGTTACCCGCTCCAACCACCCGGAGCGGAGGGGGACAGTGTTTGCCAACGGTTAGCTCGTCAGCCCCCCCTACTCAAGCAGCGTTGAACTATCATCAATGTCTAAGAGAATATATCGGGGTCGACTATTGCCCACCGTTCTCGAATGGACTTTGACCTTCAATGGTTTTTTCAGTAATTGGTTTATCGTATCAGCATCTTCAATGCCCGAGCCGACTTTGCCAGAAATCACTTCTTTAGAATCTGAAACCAAAAATTCGAATTCCCGATGTATGGGCAGCAAACCTAGGAATGTTCCAGCGAACACAACCTCTTCTTCCTGGATGTTCTCATGGCGAAGTCGCATCTCACTCCTGCAAACCTGTCCCACATCGGAAAATCGAAATACTTCGTCCTTGAACTCAAGAGCACAGACGGCATCTTGATCCACCATTGTTTTCAAGAAAGCGCGCAGCCCATCTATACCGCGTGGATCAGCATCGTAGATAGCCTCGGTCAACTCATCATCAGTCCCCAAAGAAGCTATCATGATCTCTATTACCTGTTCGATCGCCGACTCTACCGGCGACGCTTCGGCAAAAAGTACCATATTGTCCTGGTCTAAGTTCTTTGGGGCTTCTTCCAATTCAAATCCGAACGACCCTAACGCAGTACCCGTAATCAATAGCTGGTAGTCGTCACGATTGGGGAGGACGCCACGCGTACCGAGCGGCCTAATTTGACCAGCGCCGATGGCGGAGACTGCATCTGCAAAACTTTTGACTGCCGTCGCGCCAAACTCGGCGAACATCCCATGACTACCCACTATCGGCTTGCCGCTAAATGTTAGTGTAGCGTGAACTGGGTCACGAGGAGGATCAGGCTGAGAAGCGAGCTCTTCTTCGACTTTCCTTTTTCGAGCTTCCAAACTCATTCTCGATATCACGCTGGAAACTGGCAACTGATCGAGCATTTTTATTAACGCCCCTCGCTCGGCCTGTAGCTGATGAAACTCTTGCAGGTTCATGGCCGGTCTCCCCGTAAAGTCATTTTGTCGAGGTTGGCCTGGGCTTCCGCGTCATCTGTCGAAGACAGGTCAATCTGCAAATAGCCTTTCCATTCACCACGCCGCCGATGTGACCAAATGCTGTACCAGTAAGCGGATTGAGCCACAAGCGGCTCTGGTTTCTCACAGGTCAGTGAAACGAAATACGCATCGACAGAATAGTCTTGCTTGATTTTGTCATTCTCGAACAGGCGAGGTGCTGAGGACGCTAGACTCTGCTCGGTCTTACCATCTGGTAAGTGGAAAAATGTAACCGTGTCGATATCGAAGGGACTACGCTCCTGGATAGTTTCAATGTTCTCTACAAAGCTCCCATTCACCCATTGGAAACCATCGACGAGACCGGCAGCGTGCAGAGCAGAACGGAACTTCAGAAAGCCAGAGAGTATAGTATTACGTTCGGGCGACGTCCCAAAACGCAAAATCAAATCGGTCAACGAAACTGTGTATGGAGACCGATCCCACGATTTAGGCGCATTTGGATTGTTCGGCGGCAAGACGCCTCGGGGGTTCCAATCTGGAATGGCGACTTTGCTCATCTGGCGGATTCCTTAGTCACAATCTTTTCATCACCGCGGATGAAAAGTACTTGAGTCAGACGTTGGTTCATTATCGGCGTTCGTAGCAGGCAATGTCAACGGGATTCGGGGATTTGCTGGTACACTTCCACGACTTTTGGAACCTAATGTGACTCCACCGAAGTCACAGAGAAACGGCGGCAATTCTAGCAACCCCTATCAAAATGTCTCACCCAGACATCAGATATAGCCTAACATCAAACATGCAGGTCTGCTTTCATGCCCAGGGATTTTCTGTGTTTTCGGCGGATTGGGGTTATGCACTGGGTCAGGAAGTTGTCTACCTGCTCTGCTGCTCTGCCCGTGTATTGCTTCGGGTTCAGGGTGGAACGGATATCTACGTTGGCGAAAAGTGGGTCCGAAGAAAGACGAGCAAGGAGGTCGTTGGGATTGCCGTATTCCTTCACCTGCCGCCCTGCCTCGTGGGAGTGGTGGCGGACTGCTTCGTGCAAGTCCTGACGGTCGCCGCCTGCGTTTACCCCTGCCATAATGATGTTTTCGGTGGCCATGAAGGGCAATTCGGCGTCGATCCGCGCGGCGATGACCTTCGGGTAGACCACCAGACCCTCAGCGACGTTGGTGACGATTTTGAGCATGCCTTCGGCTGCGAGGAAGGATTCAGGAATGACGAGACGCTTATTCGATGAATCATCCAGCGATCGCTCCAGCCACTGCTCAGCCGCGGTCTGCAAGGGCGACGTTGAAAGCGAGATCACGAACCGTGCAAGCCCAGTCGCCCGTTCGCATCGCATGGGGTTTCGCTTGTAGGCCATCGCGGACGAGCCGACCTGTTTGGCTTCGAAGGGTTCTTCGATTTCCTTGAGGTTGGCGAGCAGGCGGATGTCGTTGGCGAATTTGTGGACGCTGGCTGCGATCTGGGCGAGGGATGAGACAGCCTGGGCATCGACCTTGCGCGTGCAGGTCTGACCCGTGACGGGTTCGGTGGATTTGAAGTCGAAAGCTTTGGCGACGGATGCGTCGAGGCGGTCGATTTTCGCGGTATTTCCCTGGAACAGTTCGACGAAGCTTGCCTGCGTACCGGTGGTCCCTTTGACGCCTCGGAATGGGAGCGTGTCGATGCGGTACTGAATTTCTTCGAGGTCGCGGACGAAATCGTAGCACCAGAGGGATGCACGTTTGCCGACGGTGGTGAGCTGGGCTGGCTGATAGTGGGTGAAGCCGAGCGTGGGGAGGGATTTGTATTTTTTGGCGAATTTTGCGAGTCGGTCGATCGCGTTGACCAGCCAGTCGCGGATGAGGATCAGGGCGTCGCGCATGATGATGAGGTCTGCGTTATCGACGATGTATGCACTGGTTGCACCGAGGTGGAGGATGGGTTTTGCTGCTGGTGCGCCGTCGGCGAATGCATGAAGGTGGGCCATCACATCGTGGCGGAGGTCTTTTTCGTATCGGGCGGCTGCTATGAAGTCGATCGTGTCGGCTGCCTTCTTGAGCTGCTGGATCTGCCTGGTTGAGATGTCCAGGCCGAGCTTCTTCTGCGACTCAGCCAATGCGATCCAGAGGCGTCTCCATGTTTTGATGCGATGGGTGGGTCCGAAGATGCTGCTCATACGCCTTGAGGCATTGCGTGTGACGAGTGGCGAGACGTATAGATCGTGCTCTGTGGGGTCGGGTTTTGGCATGTTGCTTGGCTCCCATATATTATGAATCCGGGCCGATGCGCTGCCTCCGCGCCGTTGGAAATGATGGCATCGATCCCGTCTGGGGGTGATTCTAGCGGGAATAATGGTCGTGAACAGTGGGGATGTGTGGTTGTAAGGACACACGGTGCGTTGTTAGAATCGAAAGGGTAAAGTAGTTTTTCGTCACGACCGATGACGATATCGGAGTTGTGCGATGTTGCGCGAGATGATTGAGAAGATGTTCGAGCTTACAGATCAGGTGAAACTGTGATTGTTATGAGAAGAATCGTGTCGGGAATGCTGTTTGGACTGGTTGTTTCTGCGTGCTGGATGGGTGCGGGCGGTTGCGATGTGAACGTGACGCCAGCGGAAGATCAGTTGTCGGTTTGCGTCGTGGACGAGGCGACCGGAGGCAATTGCACGGACTTTCTTTTCGGCTTTGAAGATGATCGATTGACACTGAAGGCTGAGGCGTCTGGCGGGATGGGCCCCTTCGTGTACCGCTGGAATATCGAGGTTATACCCGACGATCCGGACGACCCGTTCGATGGGAATATTCTGCCGATTCCCGACAATGTCGGCGAGGAAATCCTGTCGATCCCGCTGCAACTGGGACGGCATGTCTATCGCGTGGTCGTTTCTGACGCCATGGGAAACTCTGCTATGGATTTCGTCGAGATCAACGTCGCCGCCCAGCCACTGACCGTGGAGATCACAGAAGCTCCAGATGACGACGATGCTTCGATTACGGTGCTGTCTGGACAGGAATTCACGCTTTCAGCAGTCCCGAACGAGGAAAATGTGACGTACCTGTGGGCCGGAATCGGGGAGCTGTTCGTCGATATTGACGACGAGGAAGCCCAGACAATCACTGCCCGCATAGACCAGATAGGTGAGACGACGATCGCCGTTCGCGCGTTCAGCGATGACGACAGCCGGGTAGGACAGGATAACGTGACGATCACCGTGGTCTCAAGCGTGGAGGTGGATCGCCCCGAATTTCTCGCTCCCAACGAGGGAACAACCCTCTCCGCCAGAATTGTGAACAGTGGACTGACAAACCCGACCTACTTCTGGGAGGTGAAAAGTCGTATTGACAATGCAGTATTCCTGGAACCCCGAACCGAATCCACGACACTCGCTACACCCGTAGTGTTTGACACCTTCGACTTTCGCTTGACGGTCACTGCTGATTTTGAAGGTGAGGAAGTCAGTATTATTCGTTTATTTGCAATTTCTGTCATCGACTCGAACCGCCCTCGCGTGGTGATGCAGGTTGCATCTGACACGGAAGGCGTGAACGGACGAATCGTGTATGAATTGTTCCCGGATGCAGCACCGATCAATGTCACAAACTTCCTGCGCTATATCGATTCGGATTTTTATTCCGACGTTCTTTGGCATCGGGTGGCTGAGAATCAGGACTCCGAACCGTTCGTGGTCCAGTGTGGTGGTTTTGTGCGAGGAGATGGGTTCATCGCTCCGAAGGATCCAATCTACCCACCGATCATGGGCGAACCGAATAACGGAATCAGCAATCAGCTCACAACGATTGCGATGGCATTGACCGGGAACAACCCAGACTCTGGAACGACGCAATTCTTCGTGAATTTGAATGACAACTCTCAGCTCGACGACATGTTCACAGTCTTCGGCGAAGTCGTCGAGGGCATGGACATCATCGACGCGATGGCAGGGGTGGAGCGAACCATGGCAGCCATCGAAGGCGGCGGGACGCTGTCTGATGTCCCCCGGGTGGACATTGTGATTACATCGTTCACCAGGGAGCGTGCAGGGTCCAGTGGACCGCTGCTGGGCGGAAATTGATTCGGATGCAAAGGTAGGAATTTGGAACTCCCGACATCTGCCAATTCGAGGCGTGCGATCCTTGAAGCGCTCAAGCGCGAAGGATCGCTGTCAGCCAAAGACCTCGCAAAACGCCTGAAAATCACCGTAGCGGGCATCCGGCAGCACCTTGCGACGTGTCAAATCGACGATCTGGTAGCAACCACGCCCGTCCGAAGCGGTCCTGGTCGCCCTACATTGATGTTCTCACTCACGTCGGAGGGGCAGCGATTATTCGGACAACGCTACGATCGAATCTGCCTCGAAATCCTGCATCACGCAAAAAGCGTCGGTGGAGACGATCTCGTTAAAAAGCTGTTCGCCGAACGTCAAAAATCCCTTGTAAAGCAGTACCGGAAAGCCGCCAGCGAACCTGATTTGCGGGATCGGTTGAAGTCGCTGGCGAAGATTCGCGACGACGAAGGCTACATGGCCAGCGTCGGCAAGGGAGATGATTGCGACGCCACGCTGGTAGAGCACCACTGCCCGATCTCATGCGTCGCCAGCGAATATCCAGAGCTTTGCGATCTCGAATTGAAGCTGATCCGCAAGACGCTTGGTTCTGAAGCACGCGTCGAGCGAGCAGAGCACATGATCCGCGGCGACCACGTCTGCCGCTACAAAATCCACTTCAACAGCAAAAAACGCAAACGCTCATAACTACCCTGCATCCTTGTCAGCCACCGCACGATTGGGTATTCTCCCGCGACGTCGTTTTGAATCGCCAATGAGGAGCTGAACCGATGACAACACCGATCGAAGACCCGGTATCAACCCTGAAAGATCTCTCCGCCCGCATCATCAGCATCCGGGACTCTCTTTGACTACGTCAACCAGCTCGAAAAACTAACAGCACTGGACGCCGAACTCGCAAAACCGGATTTCTGGGACGCCCCGGAAGCTGCCAAGGTCACCGTTGCAGCCCTGAAGAAGACCAAAGCCATCGTCGAACCCATTCGTGACCTCCTGAGTCGTCAGGAGGAGGCTGACATGATGATCGAGCTGCTCGCCGATGAGGACGACGACGCGACACGGGCGGAATTTGAGACAACGGTGGCTGACCTTGCGGTCCGCGTACCCCGCGTCGAGATGCTCACTCTTCTCTCACAACCCAACGACGCACGCGACTGCTACTTCAATATTCAAGCTGGGACAGGCGGAGCGGATGCCTGCGACTGGGGCGAAATCCTCCTCCGAATGTACCTGCGCTATTTCGAGCAGTCGGGCTACAACGTCGAGCTGCTGTCCCGGAAAGATGGCGAGGAGGCTGGCATCCAGTCGGTCAGTCTCCATGTGAAAGGCAGCTACGCGTACGGCTATCTGTCCTGCGAAATCGGCGTGCATCGCCTCGTGCGAATATCCCCGTTCAGCGCCCAGGGCAAGCGTGAAACCAGCTTTTCATCGGTAGACGTTCAGCCCGACATCGAAGACATCGAGATCGAGATCGACTGGGACAAGGAAGTCCGCGAAGATACCTATCGCAGCGGCGGAGCGGGTGGCCAGCATGTCAACAAAACCTCGTCAGCCGTCCGTCTCACGCATCTCGAAACCAACCTCGTCGCGCAGTGTCAAAGTCAGCGATCCCAGCATAAAAACCGGGCATCCGCGAGGAAAATGCTGATGGCGAGGTTGTACCAGCTTGAGCAGGCGAAACGTGACAAGGAACTCGCGAAATACTACGGAAACAAGGGTCAGATCAGCTGGGGCAACTCGATCCGAAGCTATTTTCTATATCCGGAGCAACGCGTGAAGGACGCTCGTACGGGCCATATGACGAGCAATTCACAGGCGGTCCTGGACGGCGACATCCAGGCATTTATCGACGCTGAATTGCGGCGAAGGGCAGCCTCACGGCGAATGTGACACGGCATCACGCACCGCCGGATCATAAAACGCAGCGCCGAATCATAAAACGCAACACAATCAGCAGACAATCACGTCCGGACGCCCCATGGATTCGGGTTCGCCGGTATTTGGCTGTGCATCGGACACGCCCGACCCGTGAAAATCGGACCGGGTAAGCCCGAGGCTGTCCAGTTGACGCATGTAGTCAGACAGTTCGCGTTCGGAGAATTCCAGCAGGAATTCACGGGTCGCCGACGGGTTCACAGCCGTGATGGCATCGATTAACTCTCTCTTGTTCATGAACATCCTACCCCGTCGATTTGCCAAAGTCGAAAATGAAATTCCTACCGATTCACGTTTTCTATCGGAATGATTCGTGGCCTCTCTTGAGCTATACGCACGCGATATAAAAGGGAGGGTGAGACGCGTATTGAAGAATCGAGAGCAACGTCACCCACGCCTGCGTTGACCGGTGAAAACAACCGTGTAATCTTCGCAGATATGTCCATCCAATTTGAATGTCCATCGTGTCGTAACCCCATCGAAATCGACGACGAATGGGGCGGTCAGGCTGTCGCATGCCCCTATTGTCGCAAATCCGTGACAGCCCCACACTCCTCCACTTTCGCCCCTCCAGAGACGCTCCCATCAGCCAGAGCGGTCCCAGACGCCACGCCCTGGGGCAGCGACCAGGGCTGGGGAGGACCGGCTTCCACCGATCAGCAGATCAGGGGCAGCGCCCCGGAATTCCCCGCCAGCAGCAATATTGTGGCTGTCTGGGCATTGATTTTGAGCATCGCAAGCAACATCTCCTTCATCGCCGTGAGCATTTTGATGGCACCCCGGATTATAGACATCGTAGGCGAGAATATCGCCCCGGATGAGGCCAAAATACAGTTGGAACAGTACGTCTCAGAACAACTGAAAACTCACAACCAGCTACCCGACTGGATGGTGATGTGCGGGTTCCTCCTCCTGCTGGTCGGCGTCTGCTGGGTTTCCGGATTAATTTGTTCTCTGGTCGCACTTCGCTCGCCGTTTCGTCGGAAATTTGTGTACGTCGCCTTCGGAATGTTATCGCTGATCCCGCTCCTCTTACTCCTCGAGTAACATGCGTTATCTCCTTGTATTGTAGCGTATTCCTGTCTTCCCCGAGGCTGGAGACGCAGTGCATCCGGAAAGATTATTTCGGGCGTCGTCGAAAACTTTAGGTTTTTTTCATCGACGCCGTTGACAAAGGATTAGATCACGATATTGTTGCGATGCTCTGGCGGGGAGCACGAAAGTGTCAACCAACCAGACCTGATCTTTGACAAGTGAACAGTAAGTTGTCGTCGTGGGAATGTGAGACGTCGCGGTCTTTATGCGAGGTTTACGTCGACCCCAAAGTTGGTCCGCAAGGGTTGGCTTGAAGGTTGATTTAGGCCCGGCTGCGTTCGTCTATTATCCTACCCATCTTCGGATGGGTTTTGGTGTTGACTAACGTGCTTGCACGTTAGTTGCTTATACATTCTCACGATCGCATGTGATGAGTGTAGAAGCCCTTTTTATCGTATTCGACGTCGATCTTTCGGAGACTTGTCTCTGGGGGTTTGGCGATGAAATCGATTTTCAATTGAAGAGTTTGATCCTGGCTCAGAACGAACGCTGGCGGCGTGGCTAAAGCATGCAAGTCGAACGGAACTTATCATTGGGTAACCGAAGGTAAGTTTAGTGGCGAACGGGTGAGGAATACATAGGTGACGTACCCCGGACTCAGGAATAGCGGCGGGAGCTTGCTCCCTTTGCGAAAGTGCCGGTAATACCTGATGATCCAGACGGGTTTCATGATCTGTCTGGCAAAGGTCCGCCGGTCTGGGATCGGCCTATGTCCTATCAGCTAGTTGGTGAGGTAATGGCTCACCAAGGCATCGACGGGTAGCGGGTGTGAGAGCATGACCCGCCACATCGGGACTGAGACACTGCCCGGACACCTACGGGTGGCTGCAGCAACGAATATTCCGCAATGGGCGCAAGCCTGACGGAGCGACGCCGCGTGCAGGATGAAGTTTTTCGGAATGTAAACTGCTGTCAGAGACTAGGAACTTTGACCAATCTCAAAGGAAGCGCCGGCTAATTCCGTGCCAGCAGCCGCGGTAACACGGAAGGCGCAAGCGTTGTTCGGAATCACTGGGCTTAAAGAGCGTGTAGGCGGAATGGTAGGTGCTTTGTGAAATCCCTCGGCTCAACCGAGGAACTGCTCGGCAAACCCCCATTCTTGAGGCAGGTAGAGGCGACTGGAACGTTTGGTGGAGCGGTGAAATGCGTAGAGATCAAACGGAACACCTGTGGCGAAAGCGAGTCGCTGGGCCTGTTCTGACGCTGAGACGCGAAAGCGTGGGTAGCAAACAGGATTAGATACCCTGGTAGTCCACGCCGTAAACGATGCGCACGTGGTACGGGAGTCTCTGACGACATCCGTGCCGAAGCGAAAGCGATGAGTGCGCCGCCTGGGGAGTACGGCCGCAAGGCTAAAACTCAAAGGAATTGACGGGGGCTCACACAAGCGGTGGAGCATGTGGATTAATTCGAAGCAACGCGCAGAACCTTACCTGGGTTTGACATGTTTGGATGCCCTCTTGGAAACAGGAGTAAGCTGCCTTCGGGTGAAACTTACACAGGTGCTGCATGGCTGTCGTCAGCTCGTGCTGTGAAGTGTCGGGTTAAGTCCCTTAACGAGCGAAACCCCTATCGTTAGTTGCCAGCGGGTCATGCCGGGAACTCT
>JAJRYY010000218.1 GCA_024275565.1 Planctomycetota bacterium | reverse complement strand
GCGAATAATCTGCTCCGGATTGTGTCGTTTCCGTTTCATAGTCAAGTCCTTACTGCCCCACACCGGGGGCCAATGGACTCTCATAACACCTGGATCAGCTTTTGGGGAGCAGGTCAGCGGTTGTGTGGAGGATACAAACGAAGAGGAAGATAGAAACGAAGCTGAGGACAGGCGGAGCATGTGCATTATGGTGTCTCTAATTTGTGCAGCGCGCGAGTCGACAACCAGAGCAGCCAAGCCGTTATAACCCATGCTTTCGGTATTATTCACATCACTCGGTGTTTGTAGAATCGAGTGGTCAAGATCCTCTGTTGACATGCGCGGTCATGGTCTGCTTCGCATGTCATATTGAATTTGGATCGTGGACATAAATATGTTATAGTGGACCTTTGGCCAGCCTTGGGCTGGTAACAACCTGGATTCCGGTCGCGGATGTGACCGGGTCGGTACCTGCGCGCTTAAAAGACCTTGGTGACGCGCATAACTGGGACACGGGGAATACGAGCAGGTTCAACGGAGCTATGAAGATGCACGTGCGAGTTGTGGTGGCTGTGGTGTTGGGAATTGGATGTTATGCGGCGTTGACTCTGGCAGATCGAACTCCGCCTGAACCTGCAAACCAGGCCAGCAGTGAATCGGGACCGAAGGGTGACGAAGGTTTGCAGGATATTTCAGGTGTGCAGGATGTTTCAGGCGTGCAGGATCGACCTGGCATCCAATGGCATTCTGGTCTTGAGTCTTCGACTGCACAGACGCCTGCTCAGCTTCGTGAGCGTCTGATCGCCCTGGGCGCTGTTGCTGAAAAACGGCACGTTGTCGTGCAGTTTGCGGAACCGGTTGGACTTTCAAAGCGCGAGGCGCTTGGCAGGGCGGGTTTGCGCCTTCTCAGCTACCTTAACGACAATGCGTTCTTTGCATTGATCAGTTCAGATGATTTTCGTCCTGAGATACTCTCGCAGACTGATGGGCTTATCGATGCTCGCGCCATCAGGAGAAACTGGAAATTGCATCCGGACCTAATTGCTGGCGAGATTCCCAGGTGGGCCATCGTCGATGCCAAGGAACCGGGTGACCCAATCGTGGCAGCCTACGTTATGTTTCATCGAGACGTTGCTTTGACGCCGGTTGGGGTCAATACCGTCCGCGCGAAGAAAGCGAAGGTCGTTTCCCAGCTGGAACTGGTGAATGCGCTGGTGATCGAGCTTCCGAAGTCAGAGCTTTTTGCACTCGCCGATGAGGACGTTGTGCAGTGGATTGAACCGCCACTTCCACAATTTACGGAACTGAACAACAGCAACCGTGAAATCACAGGAGCGAACATCGTTCAGGAATCGCCCTACGGTCTCGACGGTTCGGGCGTCTCTGTCCTTGTATATGACGGTGGTGTGGCGTTGGCGAGTCATCCCGATTTCGGTGGTCGCCTCACCACGCGCGACAATGACGGATTATCCGACCATGCGACGCACGTCTCTGGAACGATTGGTGGAGATGGAAGCGCCAGTGGTGGGCTGTATCGTGGAATGGCACCGGGGGTCACCATTGAGTCCTATGGGTTCGAAGTGGAGGGTGGCCTGGTGGAGGGGTTCCTTTATCACGATCCCGGCGACTTGGAGGCAGACTACACCGAGGCGATCAACACCTGGGGTGTTGTGATCTCCAACAATTCGATTGGCACGAACACCGCGTCGAATGGATTCCCCTGTGAGTGGGAGGGTAACTATGGTGTGACGGGCAACCTGATTGACACCATAGTGGCTGGCGGACTTGGCAGTCCGTTCCGTGTCATCTGGGCGAACGGAAATGAACGAAGCACCGGTGCTTGCGGAACGACCTACAATACGACCGCTCCGCCCGCATGCGCAAAGAACCACATTACCGTTGGAGCGTTGAATTCCAACGACGATTCCAATACCTCCTTTACGAGCTGGGGGCCTTGCGACGACGATCGCATCAAGCCCGACATCTCAGCTCCGGGTTGCCAGTCGGACGACGATAATACTGTTACCTCGTGCTCGAGTGACGGCGGGTATACCGGTAAGTGTGGGACGTCCATGGCATCTCCCACCGTCTGCGGACTGTCGGCATTGTTGCTGCAGGACTTCCGCATTCAGTTCCCGGATAAGCTTGACTTCCGGAACTCTACCCTCAAAGCCCTCCTTGCTCACAATGCAGAGGACGTTGGGAATGTGGGTCCCGATTACCAGAACGGATATGGTTCGGTGCGGATTCAGCAGACCATCGATTTCATGCGTACCGGAAACTTCCTGGAGGCAGAGGTCGATCAGGACGCTTTCTACTCAGTGCTGACCATTGTCAATCCGGGAGATCAGCAACTGAAGATCACGCTTGCGTGGGATGACGTGCCAGGTACGCCAAACGTGAATCCCGTACTCGTGAACGATCTCGATCTAAGGATCTTCGACCCGACATCAACGCAACATTTTCCATGGACCCTTGGGGGGATAGCAGACCCTGCATCCCCGGCTGTCAGGACAAAAGCGGATCATGTCAACAACATCGAACAGGTCGTGGTAGACAACCCACAGTCCGGCGTGTGGCGTGTGGAAATCCACGGCTTCAACGTCCCAGAAGGGCCTCAGGTGTTTTCGGTCACCGCTTCACCCAACCTGATCGATTGCTCCACGCGCGGGGTCATTTCACTGGACAGGCCAACCCATGCCTGTGAGAGCAGTGCAACCGTTTCGGTGATCGACTGTGACCTGAACACCGACGATGAGACCATCCAGAGCGTCACCGTCGATATCGTTTCAGACACTGAGTCCGCCGGTGAAACGTTGACTCTGGTCGAGACCGATCCCGCGTCCTCTGCATTCGACGGCAGCATCCCCTTGAGCACGACCGATGCAGACGGTACGCTTCAAATCTCCCCTGACGACACCATCACCGCAACCTATATCGATGCGGACGATGGATTTGGGAAAATCAACGTGGTCGTGACAGCCACATCCGTGGTCGACTGCGAACCCCCAGTCGTGTCGAATGTTCAGGCGCCTGATATTGGTCCGTTTATGATGACCTTGACATTCGATACAAACGAATTGACACGTTCAGAAATACGATATGGCACGTCGTGTGAATCACTTGTCGAGAGCGTGTCTGTCCCTGGTTTTCGCGATGCGCACACCGTACGCATGACAGGCCTCAATGAGAACACAACTTATTTCATGGCCATCGACGTTGAGGATCAAGCAGGAAACGCAACCACCGATGACAACGCTGGAGCGTGCTACAGCTTCTCAACCCCCGACATCCCTGACTACTTTACGGAGCATTTTACCGGTGATTATGATCTGGATAATACCTCCGTCCTGTTTGTGCCAAACCAGTCATTCGACTTCTACGCAAGCTGCAATTACCCCATCACGGAATTGCCCACGGATCCCACTGGTGGTACTGCGCTTTCGCTTTCGGACGACGACAGCGAGAGTGTGACCATCAGCGGCGGAAACGTCATTCAGCTCTATGGTGAGACTTACACACAGTTTTTCGTCGGTTCTAATGGTTATGTGACCTTCACGTCTGGTGATAGCGATTACACCGAGAATCTCAATGACCACTTCAGCCTGCCTCGGATCTCAGGTCTCTACGACGACCTGAACCCATCCTCCAGCGGAACGGTATCCTGGAAAGAGCTCGAAGATCGGGTCGCGGTCACATGGGAGAATGTCCCAGAATTCAGCAGCAGCAGTACCAATACCTTCCAGATCGAGATGTATTTCGACGGCACATTGGCGATTAGCGCCCTCTCGATTGCAAGCAGCGACTCAATTGTAGGCCTGTCCGCAGGCAATGGCGTGGGAGAAGGATTCTTCGAATCAGACCTTTCCGGTTCGGGAAGTTGTGGTCCACGTCCGCCCAACGCTTCGAGTTTCACCACCGTGACTGATATCGCGGAACCGGTCACGATCACACTGGTCGCGAGCGACGACGGATTGCCAGACCCGCCAGCCACGATCAGTTATATACTCACTTCGCTGCCCGAGAATGGTGTACTGACCGATCTCCAGGGCGGGGCGATCACAGCAGTGCCTCATACATTGGTCGACGGGGGCAACACCATAACCTACACGCCGAACCAGTGGTTTGGCGGGACTGACAGCTTCCGGTACAAAGCAAACGACGGGGGCGTACCTCCCGACGGGGGCGATTCCAACATCGCTACAGCAACCATCACCGTGGGCGGACCACAACTGGTCTACGCATTCAACTTCGACGTCGACCCGGGTTGGACGGTCACGGGGCAGTGGGCATTCGGTCAACCGACAGGGTCTGGTGGTTCTTCCGGCAGTCCTGACCCCACCGGTGGATTTACCGGTGACAACGTATTTGGCTACAACCTCAACGGCGATTATGTCAACAACATGCCCGAGTTTCATCTGACATCATCAGCGATCGATTGTTCCAGTCTGGCCGATGTCAGTCTCAGCTTCTGGCGGTGGCTGGGCGTGGAAAGCTCATCATACGATCATGCGTATCTACGGGTGAGCAACGACGGAAGCAATTGGACAACCCTATGGGAAAATGGGGGTTCAATGACCGATAACGCATGGAGCCAGCACACATTCGACATATCCAGCATTACAGATGGAGAAGATACGGTGTTTCTGCGATGGACCATGGGTGTCACCGATTCGTCGGTCCGATACTGTGGATGGAACATCGATGATGTCGAGATATTCGCTGTCGCACCCCTCGCGCTGCCAGGTGATATGGACAGAGACGGAGATGTCGAACTGAACGATTTCTCCATGTTCCTCGATTGCTTTACCGGTCCGGATGGCATCATGGGTCTCGGCTGCGCCCCTGCAGACGCCGATGCGGACAACGATGTCGATATGCAGGATTTCTCCATCATTCAGCAAGTTTTCGGGCAGTAGGCTTTGGAATGTGAATCTGCTCACACCTGCCAGATGCAGTAACTGGCAAGGTGCAGTACTGGCAGGTGTGAGAACTGGCTTGAGGCGGAAACCGGGCAGCCTGTCGAAGCGCCATCCCGGTCTCAATACCGGTTATTCAATACCAGTCATTCGACAGGCTAACTGGCGGGGGGCGGGGGGATGATTTGCGCAGCCGGTGTCGTAGCTGATTCATCTTTCGTCACCGCCTCAGCTCATTCGCCATCACCTCAGCTCAGCAGAAGGTACATTCCTACGACGTAGATGGCTGCTATGATGGTTGAGTCCATCCCGAAACGGTGTAGAAAAGTACGACTTGTTCTGTAGCTGAGTCCTCCCACGACAACACCCGTTAAGAGAATGGGCAGAATACCAGCGATCATGTTTTCCCACGCGTTGAAGCTTCCACCGCCCATGAGCAGGGGCTGCCCGTTGGCGGTTGAGACGATTTTCAGCAGTGGGATCACGAATATATTGAACATGTTGCTACCGAAGATGTTCCCCATGGCCATGTCGAGGCGACCCATTTTGACGGCAGCGAGTCCGGTGGCCATTTCAGGAAGCGACGTGGCGACGGCGAGGAATAACGCACCGACGAAGGTCGCGCCCAGTGAATTTCCGCCTAGAATCTGCATGGGATGCTCTGCAAGGACGTCCCCGGTTCTCGCCATCCACCATGCTGCTACGACGAGTACGGACGACAGGGCAACGATGTTCCGCAGCAGTCCCGGGGTTCCGGGCTTGCGTACGCTGAGAGCTGCTCGAGATGCGTCAACAGGCAGCACTGCCTCCTCGATGTGTTCTACATCCATGGATTCAGCGCGGGAGATCATTT
>JAJRYY010000217.1 GCA_024275565.1 Planctomycetota bacterium | reverse complement strand
TTTCCGTTCCCGTTGGCATTGCCGTTTCCGTTCCCGTTGGCATTGCCGTTTCCGTTCCCGTTGGCATTGCCGTTTCCGTTCCCGTTGGCATTGCCGTTTCCGTTCCCGTTGGCATTGCCGTTTCCGTTCCCATTGGCATTGCCGTTTCCGTTTCCGTTGCCATTACCGTTACCTGGACCACCAGGACCGGTGTAGAAGACCTGCATATCGGCGTAGTCGGCGTAGTCTACATCGCCGTCAAGATCCGTATCTGCAAACCTGCAACCAATAGGTATTCCGGCGCCCGGACCAGTGACACACGAGAAAAAGTCCCCGACATCAATCAGGTCAACATCACCGTCACCGTCCGAGTCGCCAGAATGACCGCCACCCCCATTTCCGTTCCCATTGGCGTTGCCGTTGCCATTACCGTTGCCATTACCATTGGCATTACCGTTTCCGTTGGCATTGCCGTTTCCGTTCCCGTTACCAGGCCCAGCCGCTGAAGTACCACCAGGCACGCGTATTCGGACCTGATCGACTGTCACATCTGCATCGAACGTAGCCTCAGCAAGAACCCACAACTCATAAGGCTCATCCAGCACAGGCCACACGTCCATCGGAATCGCAATCTCGGCTGGTATCACCTCGACAGGCTCACCATTCACGACACTGATATAAAAACCACCAACCGACACAGCCTGCTCGAAGGATTCAACCTCCTCCGACAACCGCGACACAGCGACGCCAACATGCAGCGACTCCTCAACCCCGAAGACACCAACTCCGTCAATGTGGAGATCCTCAAGCTCGATCGCAACAGTGGTGTAAGGCGACACAGCACCCGCCAGGTCACCAACAACCCCACCCTCTGCCACATCTACAAGCCCACGCCCCTTTTCCAGAAACAGGGTTTCTGTGTCCAGATGCCTGAGGGCTGAGATTTGTTCGGCCGACGATCTTTCAGAAGCATTCTCGTCGACCCCGGTATTGCACCCTCCATAAATCAGTGCACCGAAACCTGCAGCTACGACCATCAGATTTCGCCAGATCCGTCCATTCCGCATAATCACCACTCCAACTAGCCAAGTTCCATGTCTGATTGATGTCAGGTCTAATCCATTTCACCTGCAGGCACGCTTAAAGCATCAACCTGCGGAATACGAAAAGGCATGATGCGTGCCAAGCAGAAAAATAGCGCCAAAACTCCCATAAGCACTTGTATATAAAGTAGTTAGAAGTATTCCTGTCGAATCCGAGCGATCCAGGAAACGTTGGGGATTTCGCCGAACGCGAGTAAGGTCACATTCCGGACCTGAATCCCAGCGAAGTACCAGAAACCCAGAGACCAAAATCCCCACAGCCCCGGAGACCCCGAAAACACACAACCACGGATCCCCCTCCCGAAACACACAGACCCACGGCCCCACGGACCCACGGACCAAAACTCAGGGCGGTCAACGCATTGTCAAACGCGATAACCGCCCCGAGCACCCAGACAACATATTGGTGATAAGTCAGAATATTGGTGACAAGTCGGGCTATTGGTGACAAGTCAGGATACTGGTGAAGAATCTTGGCGATAAATCAGGAGGAACCCTTAACCAGTCGGGCAAGCGCCCAGTCCACATGATCCCAGCGGTTACCATCCTCCGTGCATTCAGCAACAAGCGATATTATAGTAGCACTTTCCAGCGGCACTGAGACATCCACAACCGGCGAATCAGAAGTCAGAAGCCTGGATCGAAACACTTCTCGCCCATCAAGACGCACAGACAGCACCACGCTCGCAACCGAATCAGCAAACGCATTCACCCCGGCACGCGCCCGGAAAGTAGTACATCCCGGTGGAATTCGATACACAATCTCACTGTTTGCGTGCGTCCCAAGACCATACTCAAAATATCTGCTACCCAGCTTCAGGGGACGCCCGGACACTGATTTATCAAGTGACAGTTTACCCCACCCCTGCTCCACCTGCTCAGGGGTCAATGAACTGAGCAACACAACTGATTCAGAACCTACAATATTATCGGACCCCATCGCTGTATTATCAGCCCCCATCGTTGTCGAAGTTGCTTCCTCGACATCGAGAATCCGAAACACTAGGTAGGGTTCCTCGCGACACTTCTCGTACTGACGCATTGGGAAAATCAGCTCGGCAAAATCGGTTGCTTTGGCTAAATTCTTTGCAAGCGACTTGTGATCACGGTCCGTAATGACATATTTCGCCTTAAAGTGGTCCCTTATATCTTCCAGCAGGACACGTATTTCACGCTCGACGCGTTTACCATCATCGCCAGTCCAGCCGGCTGTGAAGGTCCGCGGTGTCAGTCCACGCGTAATCTTGATGTACCGCTCCCACAATTCCGGCTTGCGGGAATGGGTGAATTTGGGATCCAGGCCCACCAGATATCGATTGTAGGAATTGTGGTAGAAGTAGACGGGGAACACATCCCAGTCATCCGTGAACACGATATCGCCCTGCTCTGACACACTCTCCAGGTACCCCAGCGCCTCCCTCATGGCGGGTAAATCATACCCGCAATAAACACTTCCCTGTACTGCTGACAGACGATTTGCCCCCACCAGAATGACGCCTGCGACCACCGCGAATCCAAGCGAAGCGGCTGACACGGATGCAGCCAATCGACGTCCGATAAGCAGATTCTTCGCCACCCCCGTCCTTCGCGAAGCGACGACCACAACGCATAGTACAAACGCCGCAAGCGCACCCCATGCCAACCAGCCGACATACAATTTCGCCTCGCCAGCGGTGCTTGCTCCCAGCTGGTGCTGTAGAAATGTACTTAACCCGGCTCCGAACGCGATGGTCATGAGCACGATGGGCGTTGCGGAGGCTAGCGTGCCCGCGGAACGCCCCTCATGTTGCTCGCCGAACCAGATACGCACCAGAGCAACTGCCACACCAGCCATCCCCAGCATGGTCCACAACTTCCACTCCGTCAGGAATGCACTTGCAATATCGACCGACGGCATGAGCGTAGAGCCGATGGCTGCCGCAGAGATCACCACCATAGACACCCACGACATCACAAAGTGAATCGGTTTTCCAGAAAGCAATGCCAGCGGATCGAAACGCTCTGCGATACTGTTCACGACGGGGCGAGCCATCAAGGCTGCACTCAGGAGGCAGAATATGGGCCAATATTCTATGAATCTCTGTGCTTTGAATGTGAGGAAGAGAAAGGCGAAATTCAACAATAAGAGCAATGTTTCCTTGGGGCTGAGCGCCTTTCCGATTCGTGTTCTCAAGACGAGTGACATCGCCCAGACAGCCAATATCGGACCGGACATCTGCACCGCAAATTCCCAGACATTCCCATATGAATTCCACTCGCCGCCAACAGCGATGTCAGGATTCAACCCGGTACCGAATATCTGCATCCATAGAAATTCAAGCGCACCATCGTAGTAAGGATAGGTGCGCAAACCGATAAGCCACCCCAGGGTGGTCCACATCGCCAGCCGCCAGGGTACAGATCGTTCGCCTCCGGGGCCTATCAAATGACTGGCGACATACAAGCCGACAATGACTGGTGAATAAACCACTGCACCCAGGTACAGGTGTGTGTAAAGTGCCACTGCGACGCCTGCCCAAACGTATCGCTCGCGGAACATGAGAAAAACGATGAGGAGCATGAACACGAGTGAAGGACAGATGGCTCGGATGTAGGAGTGACGAAGGAAGAACTGTGAAGGCAGCGCAAGGAACACGATCAGCCATAACCATCGCCATCGAACGCGCTCACTGGCGAGCAGCAGTTGCATCAGACCTAAGCATAAGCCGAAAAATGTCGCGATCGCCCAACGGCCACCGGGCAGATAATCTCCTGTGATCCAATGAGAGATGGCGACAAATGGGGCGAGTAAGATGTGAAACCCGTAGTGGTGGCTTACGAAGCGATTATCCGTTTTGGAGAAATAGACCTCCTGAAGCCAGGGAAACTCATCCACAAGCCCTGTCTCGGGGATCATGGCTGCCATTTTGACGTGGTAGAATGAATCATGCCCGGGGGCACCGATGTTTTCATACGGAACCCCGCGCTGATCCACATATACGAAACTCATGATTGCGATGCCGATCGTAAACGCAATCAGGAACTCAGCACCCACCACCCAGTTGAACCAGTCGGAAGATTGCAGGCGACCGGGTGTGTCTACGTGTGGTGGATCACTTTTTGTCTGGATTGGGTCCGCCTGCACGTGGACCTTCTGCTTCATGGGTTTGGAACCTGTCGCCAGGGAGACGACATCTGGTTGTGGCTGCAAGGTCATCTCCGAAGTTTCGGTCCTGATTCTGCTGTTCGTATTCAAAGTCGTCATGATCACCGCCTGCTCTATGGATCCGTCATCGTCATTCGATGTCGAACAGAGGCAATCCGCGTACCACATTGAAAGCAAACGTTAAGTATCTATGGTGACAGCATTTACCGCCAGTGCGCTACAAGTGTTCTCCACGAAGAATTTCGCACCATGCGAGTATGCTCGCGTTTTGGATATTCCAGCATTTGATCCGGCGATGACATCCTCGTCGATCTACCGGTCCATGGGTGCAAGTGGCAGTTGAATCGAGATGTGCGTACCTTGCCCGCTCGAGTCCATCAGAACCACTCGCCCTCCGTGCATCTCTACGGCTCGTTTCACCGATGCCAACCCGACGCCGTTTCCCTCTGCCTTGGATGTGAAGAACAGGTCGAAAATTCGATCGCGAATACTTTCCGAAATACCCGGACCGTCATCCATGACATCGATACACGCATATCGATTTTGAGTGTCACTGGTGCATCGTACGTGGACATTTCCGCCGCCAGAAAGATGTTCCATCGCATTGGAGATCAATTCAATGATGCTCTGCACCAGCCATTCCCGGTCTCCATGTACGCGAATTGGCTCGTCTGGCAGGTCGAGCGTGACGCACACGGATTGTTCGTCAAGTTTCGCCTGCACCTCTTGCGATGCGGAACGGATCACTGTTGACAGGTCACACGCTTCAAACTGGGAGGGTTTCGCATTTGAAAAGTCCAGCAGACGATTGACACGTTCGTTCAGACGACGACTTTCATGCAAAATATCCTCGATGCGCCGTTTGGTCATTTCGTCAAGCGTGCCAAATTCGATGGCCAACTGTGCAGAGCTGTTGATCGCGGCCAGTGGGTTTTTAATGCCATGCGACACGGCGGAACACACCTCCCCCACGGCAGCCAACCGTGCGAGTTTCTCCTCCACCGCATGTTGCCGCTGCAGCAGGATGGTGTCATTCGCCTGCTGTAATTTTCGACCAAACCAGAAAACGCCGACCAGCATCAGGAAGACCACGCCCATGAAATATTTTTCGATAGAAACACTGCGCTGGAGTCGTCGCCCGTGTTCACTCAGAAGCCGATGCTCTTCGGCTTCAATCGCGCCTGCGATCGTGGCCAGCACTTCGAGTCCCATCGCCTGATGCCGATCCATTGAGGCCATTCTTGCGGTGACTCGAACGATAATCTCTGGTACATCGCCCGCCCCGGTTTCCTCGTCCTGCAACTGGTCAAACACGTCAAAAATCGCTTTTTCTTCGACGACCATTCGTTGGAGGTGGAGGCGAAAATCCTGCAGATCAACATCAAACTCGTCAGCTCGATCCATGACCGCCTGCACATTTGTCCATGTCCGGTCAAATCGTAGACGTTCGTGCGGTACATCCCGAGTTTCGAACACGTCGTTTCCCGGCGCGTTGAGTCGGATGATGGCATAGCGGAGACCTTCTACCCAGCGATGCGCTTCATCAAGCTGCCCCAGGTCTCGAAGCGAGACTGCATAGGATGACAAGGTGCGGTGGTACATCACCATCGTCGCTATGAGTACGAGGACATCGAACATCGCGAGCAGAAAGTAGAAATGGTACCATCGCCATCGCGCTGCCAGGCGTCGCATAGCGCTGGTTTGACCCGATTCGCTGTGGTTTGATGGTGATTGCTGCTTCATTGTATTCACACTCTACACAGCGTCTGTCGATCGTCCATACAAACCCATGTCATTGCCATGGTTGACGACATGCCCCACCGCGCCAAGAATAGTTCCCGACCTCTATGTTGCAAGAAAGGCGTGCGACCCAATGGCCACCATTTTAGTCATCGAAGACGAATCCATCCTTGCCAGGAATATCTGTGACTCACTCAAGTTTGGAGACCACGAGGCCAGTACCGTTCGAACGGGAGAGGAAGGCCTTGCTGCTGCTGATGCACTCTCACCTGACATCATCCTGGTCGACTATCGACTTCCCGGCATCGATGGGCTTGAAGTACTCCGAGAACTCCAGCGCAGCGGTAACACTGCATCTCCGATCATGATGACAGCCCATGGTCACATCGATACCGCGGTCGAAGCGATGAAAACTGGTGCAGTGGACTTTCTCACCAAACCGATCGACCTAAAAGTTCTCCAGATCGTCGTAGATCGTGCCAATGAACATCGACGCATTTCCGGGCAACTTCATTATTTCCGAGGTAAAGAACGTGCAGACAGCACATACGACCAGATCATTGGCGACTCTGCTCCCATGCGTCAGGTAAAATCGCTCATTGACCGTCTCGTATCGACGCCTGCATTGTCAACCTCAGAACCACCCGGGATCCTCATCACCGGAGAAACAGGTACCGGTAAGGATCTCATCGCCCGAGCCATTCACTATGCTGGTCCACGCAGTGACAATCAATTTGTCCAGGTCAACTGCACTGCACTCCCAGACCACCTTGTAGAGGCGGAACTGTTCGGGCACCTCAAGGGCGCCTTCACCGACGCCAGATCAGACAAGCGCGGTTTGATCGATTTTGCCGAAGGTGGGACCGTGTTCCTCGACGAAATAGGCCACATGCCGGTTATGATGCAGGCAAAACTCCTTCAAACACTCGAACACAGAACGATCCGCCCTGTCGGAGGTACGAAAGAGCGTAAGATCAATGTGCATTTCATAGCAGCCACCAACCGGGACCTCGAGGCTGCCATTAACGCCGGTGACTTTCGCAGCGACCTGTTGCATCGACTACGAACCCTGACAATCCACCTATGCCCACTTCGTGAACGTGGTGACGATGTCGACGCACTCGCGCATCACTTTCTGAGAACCCATGCAGAAAAATTCGGCATCCCGGTGACCCGTTTCACTGAGGACGCCTTCGCTGCGATCCGATCTTACGACTGGCCTGGAAATGTGAGGGAACTTGCACACACAATCGAAAGCGCAGTCCTCATGGCAGATGGTCCAGCCATCCGCCCCGATCATCTGAACATTAAGCAAGCGACTCCCGCCAGCGGCAACATCAACATTCAAATCGGCGCGTCCAAATCGCTGGCCATCAACTTTGCAGAGAACTGCCCTACACTTGAAGAGATTGAATACGACATCATACAAGCTGCATTGATCTACTCGAAACACAACCTCTCACGCGTTGCCAGGATCCTCGGTATTTCGCGCGATGCTGTACGCTACCGCATCGAGCGATTTGAGAAAAAATCAAACGATTAAAGCATTACCGCACGATACAGGTACATCCGACATACATACCTGCGCTTTGAATCCGACATGCAGATCTGCACTTCTGGCGGGTTGCTGGTATTGGAGCGATGCACCCTCTTATTCCGGACCTGTCACCTTCGTGACGAACAGGCCCCAGTCCACAGCATCCACGTCAGCGTCGCCATCCAGGTCGAGGGTCGCACAAATCGGCAGCCGCAATCCACCAGCCTCGCCCAGCGCACATCTCTGAAACAGGCACATATCCGCAAAATCAACATCTCCATCAGAATCCGTGTCACCATCGCCGACCATCGCCTGCTCGTCCGCACCAATGTCCAGGCGCACACCTTCGACGCGTGGTTGACCGTCAATATCTCCAATACCGACACCTTCTTCACTCACTGGACCGGCATTGACGCACGGTGAGATGGGTTGCAGATGCTCATCCCCACCAGTCCAGATATCCCCCAGACCCGTCCAGGAAGGATCCATCAGACCGGTTGCCAGGTTCCCGACACTGGCAGTGTCACCGATCAGCACATCGGGAAAACCAGGCGGAAAATTCCCGTCATTGGTATCAAATTCAACCAATCCAAACCCGCCTGCATTCACCATAATCTGCCCCACATTCTGACCACTGACCATGATGGCATGCGATCCCGGAGAAAACCCCGTCACCTGCACACTGAGTCGCTCCCGGTCGGGTCGAAGTCGATATTCCAACTCGCCACGCGCACCACCATCACTGCGTAGCAGCGCGACCAGCTCCACCCTTGTCTCACCAATCGCACAAGGAGGCTCTTCGTCATCATCCAGCATGAGTCCTGTAAATATCCAGTCACCAACCGAGGCGAGCATCGGGTCTGTGAAGACGTGCCCCTCGCCTTCGACGATCGCTCCAGAAAAATCGCCGCCCGGGTTTTCAAACATGCAGTTGTACGATGCATCCACAGAAGCACCCACCAACGCCTGAACACCAATCCCTGTGCGAGAAAAGGCTACTACATTGCCTTGAAGTTCAGATTGCGAAGCACCCAGAAACACGATATTTCCCGTATCGGTCGCCCAATTCCCCACAATGCTGTTGTAGAGGATCGTTGCGGACGCCAGATTACCCTCGATGGCTGAGCCGATCGTCGCCCGATTGCCCGCAATTACATTGCTGTCCAGCACTGCACTCGAGCCGAGCAACGACACACCGCCCGCTCTGGGAAAACCAATATTCGCTACAATATAGTTGCGTTCAATCAGCGGAGACGCACCGGAAACTGCAATGCCCCCACCCAGACGAGACAAATTTCGAGTGATACGATTCCCCCGAAGCGTAAGACCGTCAGAACCGACAGCCAGATATACCCCACCCCCCGACGTACATCCCGCCTCGTTCGCATCTATCACATTGCCGATAATTTCAGGCGACCCTTCCTCGACGTAAATACCACCGCCACGCGAATCGCAGCGGTTACCGTAAATGGTATTGTTCTGCAACAGAGGGGATGCGCCCGATCCCACATAGACACCTCCCCCGTTCCCATTCACGGTATTCGCCTTGATCAGATTCCTCCGGAGGGTAGGCGAAGAACCATTGGCGCAAAATACACCACCACCGTCCTCTGCCGTTCTCCCACGCTGCAGCGTCAGCCCGTCCAAAATGGCACTGCGCCCCTCGCCTGACGAAAACGTCACGACGCGACCCGCACCACCCGCATCAACAATTGTAGACCGCACAATGGCTGCATCGAATGGATCGGAACTCCGAACACGCACATTCTTACCACCAAAATCCAGCTGCTCGGCGTACACGCCCACAGCCACAACGATATCGTCCCCGTCAGACGCAACATCGATCGCATCCTGAATTCGCAGATGCGTACCACCTCCCGATGCATCCACGATAAAGAGCGCTCCATCAGCCGCGCACAGGCAACAACTCCATACGAGTACAGAAAGCCAATACAATTGTCCTGAACGTGTCATATCGGAGAACTCCTTTTCAACCCACCGTTTCGCCTTGGTTCCACACCGTATTTCTCCAGCCGATACCGCAACGTATCGCGCGATACATCCAGCAATTCGGCTGCCCGCGTCACATTGTGCTCAGCCACATCCATGGCTCGCCGGATCAACCGCTGCTCCACGCTTTCCAGCGATATCGGTCCCTGCGTAAAATCCAACGGTATAGCTTCATGCGACACGCCAGCCATCGCTCCGCCAGTCGTCGCTCCGCCAGTCGTCGCTCCGCCAGTCGTCGCTCCGCCAGCCGTCAGATCGCCACGAGCCTGCCCGCTCACACGGGATCCTGGCAGCACATCTGCGTCAATCACATCACCACTCAGAAGCGTCGCACTTTCGATACAATGCGATAATTCCCGAACATTTCCGGGCCAATCGTACCGCCGCAACGCCAACCTGGCTCGCCGGGTCATCCCTTTGACTGCCATCCCGAACTTCTGGCAATAGGTCGCAATAAACCGATCCGCGAGCATATCGATATCGCCCACCCGCTCGCGCAATGGTGGAAGATGGAGGCGCATGACCTTCAACCGCTGATAGAGATCTTCTCGAAAACCGCCAGAAGAAATCATGGATTCCGGATCCTGATTCATCGCAGAAACCAGATGAATGTTGACTGAAATCTCTTCCGGAGCCCCCAGAGGACGAATGCGCCGCGTCTCGATCGCGGTCAGTACTTTCGCCTGCATCGCAAGCGGAAGACCACCTATTTCATCGAGGAAAAGCGTCCCAGTGTCAGCCACCTCAAACAACCCACGCTTGTTGCTCCGTGCATCCGTGAATGCACCCTTCACATATCCAAAAAGCTCCGATTCGACCAGACCATCCGGGATACCTGCACAATTGACCTGGACAAACGGCCCCTCACGGCGCGATCCTTCATAATGAATCGCACGGGCAAATAAATCCTTACCAACGCCGGTCTCTCCTGTGATGAGTACATTGGGTGGGCGGTCTGTATCGGCAAGATCAAACTGAGCCATTCGACGCACCATCGCCTTGGCCTTTTCAATCCCGACACTTTCACCAAGCACCTGATGCAACCCGAACTCTTGCGTCTTGCACTTTTGATCGTGCTTCCAACGCTGGGTCAGGCGGCGATGCTGCAAACACTTACGGGCCACGATCGACACAGCCTCAAGGTCCAGGGGCTTGATCAGAAAATCGGAAGCCCCGTCCTTCATCGCCTGAACGGCTGTACGAACATCAGCATTCGCAGTCATCATCACAACGATCAAGTCGGGATGAGATTCCCGAAGTGCTTTCAGAAGATCCAACCCGCTTGCGTGTGGAAGACGTATATCAACAAACGCAAGGTCGGCCTGATGCGACGACAACCACAATACTGCATCTTCCGCCGAACCTTCCAGATTCGTCTTGTGCCCATCGTCCTCGAGACACCCCGCAATGCTCCGACCAAGAAGCCTCTCGTCCTCCACAACCAAAATTGATGCCAAAACAAATCTCCTTCAATACGTCAATTCTGCAATACCTGCAGACCCATTCCATACGCCGGATAAACGGAGGGATCACTCAGTAAATAACCTTTGCAACAACCCAAAGTCCGAAAAGTCGACATCCTGATCAGAGTCGAGATCGAACACACTGCATGATGCCCCCGCTACGCCCCCGGGAGCACCCAGGCAACCATCGAACAATACAAAATCGAACACGTCGATGTCACCATCCATATCACCATCTCCCGGCAACGAAACCGCGGCGGGTTCCCGGATGCGGAGATTGTCAACATACCATTTCCCCTCACTCGTCGGCGGATCATCGTCATCCTGGAGCACCACCTCGAACGAGACGATCTCAGTCAACAACCGATCACCATCTGGAACCTCCGACAGCGATGCGGGATCGATACGCGTCAGACCCGAGCCAATCAGAACATCAAGCGTGTAGGTTTCCAGAAAAAGGGAGGTTTCGACATAGTTGATATAATTAAACCGCTCACCTTCAGCATCGATAAACGTCACCCAGATATGCGTCCCGAACAACCCTTCACCGTAACTCTCATTTCCATAAAAGTCGCCCAGAACCTCCAACGCACTCAACGGTTGATCTGCCGGCTTTGGACCGGCTACGTTCGGATCACCATACGCATGAAGCAACGTCACCACGCCACCCGGAACCACGTCTGGACTCACATGACGCCGAAATCCGATAAAACTCCCGGGAATAAATTGACCACTCGCACCGAACAGGGCATCTGTCCCGAGGCTGAAAAGACCCTCCGACTGACCACCCTCATCAGGACCGCCCCCATTCGTGTAATAAGTCGGCCTGTTGGCGGGATCCGTAATATCTGTCACGCCCGCTGTCGCCGCCGCGTTGGTCACCGCAAACTCGAAATCTTCGATCTGCGTTTCAACCAGTGGCACCTCCCCCCCCCGTGCAACCAAATTGCAGACCAGCAGGAGCAGGTACGAGCAGCATTTAAGCGCCCTGCAAATCAGCAACACCGATCCATACCTAAAGCAACGCTTCATTGATCTATCCATTCTCCTGTGACAAGGCTCGCACAACGCGAAAACGCGACCGCGAGATATCTCGCACTTCGTGTCCATTTCCACACTATTTCGCATATCCCTCACCGGCCCAAATAACGTATTCCCTTTGCCTGAAAGCACTTATGCACACTCAATGAAAATCGGCACCCAACTTGCCTCCTTTTCATTGGCAATATGGGTGCCGCAATTGGAGATTGGAAACTTGAACATCAGACACAGCAGAAAAAGTAGTCGACGACCTGGCATCTTCGGACCCATGAATCGCCACAGAACTACGACGTCACCCACACGCCGTCGCGCACTGACCATCATCGAGCTGCTCGTCGTCACATCCATCATCGGAACCCTGACAGCTATCATGGTCCCATCACTCAAATCAGCCAGAGAGAAGGCGCGGCGAACCATGTGCCTCGCAAATCTGAAACATCATGCAGTCGGATTGTTCAGCTATGCAGCATACGCCAACGAGAAGGGGCCTCCGATTATGAGACCCATCAGTGGCAAGAGCAACCGCTCCATCATCCAGAGAAGACGACCGGACGGAACCGTGAAACAGCACCTCGGATACCTCTGGCCAGATTTTGTCTCAGACGCGAGTGTGTTTCGTTGCCCGTCCGCCAAATCCCTTGACGCTGGCGGATTACTCGAAGATCTGGGGAAGCCCAACCCGCGCCCCGTCGCTGGAAACTACACCTACGCGGTCAATATCGCCGCAGAGCAAAGCCCGCGCATCGGAGCATCGCGCCACCTTGCAGTCGTCTCTGACAATTTCACACAATATCGCGTCTCACAGATGGGGCATGGATTCTACGCACATAAAATCGGTTACAATGTGCTCTATACCGATGGCAGCGCGAGTTGGTATCCTGACCCTGACCAGAGTATCTCACATCAGCAGATACAGTGGGACGATGAACGGGACGATTTCACCTATGAAAGCATCTACGATCCTGACGCAGAAGTCCCGGCCAGCAGCTATGGCAGCGCGATGGACATTTTTCGTGCGTGGTACGCATTCTGCTACAATCAGCCAGACCCATTCGATGAATAGGGGTTCCGTGCGATCGACTGGGGACCACAATGAAGACGTTTTACGAAGACAGCCAACGGTGGGCATAACAGGATGACGATCCGACGCAAGTTCAACATCGCCATGCTTGCGATGCTGGGGATGTTGTTCGGTATCACCGCGGTGGTCGTCCATACCGTCAGAACCATCTCAAACGAAGCCCTCACACACGCGCAGATGCGGGAACTCGCCGTCTTCACGGACGATGTCCGTGCAGAAATTTTCTACCAGACCGCGGTGGCAGGCGGCTTCCATCCCACGCGGGAAAACGACTGGTGGCCAAAAGACGTACTCGATGATGTCAACGTCCGCATCCACCTCGCCACCAGTGACATCGAACGTATCGGATGGCAGAGTGTATTAGATTCCATCGACGCACTTGCAAAACTACCCGCAGATGACGAGCGAAAAACCGCACAAGTCCGAAATGCAGACGACACCTTGAGAGCACTCCGACGCCATTATGACGGGTTCGTTGCGGACGCCGTCGCACGCACTGCACACGCATCCTCCGACGCACAGTTTATCGTAGTCATCGCCGCTGCCATCGCCGCATTTCTCTGCGCAACCGTAACGCTGCTAATCCGGGATTGGTTCGTCAAACCGATCGCAATCCTGAACGAAGCCGCAGACATCATCGGTTCAGGAAACCTTCAACACCGGGTCCCACTTGAAGGTCAGGATGAACTCGCACATCTCGCCAGACGCATCGATTCCATGGCAGAAAGACTCACGGAACATCAATACCAACTCCTCGAATCACGCGAGCTGATCGCAATTGGCGAACTCTGCACCAACATCGCACACGGACTGAGAAACCCGCTGGCAGGACTGCGCGCAGGTGCGCAACTGGCGACACGCCGTGTGAACGAACCCGAAAAGCTCACCGCCATGCTCGATGACATTATCGAGGAAGTCGATCGCATGGACGAACGTATCACGCTCTTGTTCGAATTCAGCAATCTTGCACCGCCCGAAAAAACACCCACCCTCTTCTCCGACCTCGCACAGGAAGCAGAAAGCGCAGCCGCAGGGGTCATCGCGATAAAAAAAGTGCACCTTCAGACCATAGACGACACTGGAGACGCAAGCTGGTTGATCGATCGCCCAAGGCTCGCTTCCGCAATCGGCGAACTCATCACCAATGCAGCACACCACTCCTCCGAAGGAGACACCGTCACACTGACGGGCAAGACCGCCATCAGCAGCAATGGCGTACAGGATGCACTGGTAGTCACAGTACAGGATCAGGGATCAGGAATCCCAAAACCATCGCAAAAACGCCTCTTCGACCTGTTCTTCACAACCCGTGAGGGCGGAACAGGTGTGGGCCTGCCCATGGTACGCCGAATCGTTCGGCAGCACGGCGGCGACATCCAGATCCAGTCAAATCCCGGTGAAGGCGTCTGCGTCACCATCACCCTTGCCTGCCGCACAGAGAATCACACACCCGCCGAAAACCACCCGCCCGCCGAAAATCACCCACCCGATGCAAAACCCGCAGACAACAAACCGGGGCATGCCTCCGGAGACACATTATTTGCACATTTCCCGACCTGATGAAATGACAGCCTATGCAGCAAAAGGGGGTCGAACATCGAAATGGCAGGCGTTTTCATTTCCCGACAATGACTAAGCCCCCGGGTAATGATCAAACCCACAGGTAAGGAACCACTACGAAATACCGCCGCCCGCACCCAGAACACGCTCATAAGCCGTTTCGGGTAACCCGTCATACAACACCGACCCAACCCGAACCATGGTCGCCCCACACGCGACTGCCACCTCAAAATCACGACTCATCCCCATGCTCAGCGTATCAAACCCGTCTCCAAACATCCCACCCTCGAGCATCTCATCATAAACCTCACGCACTCGGGTAAATACCCGATGCAACGCCTCGCCCTCAAACGCCAGAGGAGCCATCGACATTATCCCCCTCAACCGGATATGCGGCAGATATGTGATCTGCTCCGCCAGATGCCCGACTGCACAAACCGCCACACCGCTCTTCTGAGGCTCGTCACCACCATTGACTTCGAGCAAAATATCAACACAACGCCCCTGCTCCCCTGCCCGCTTGTTCAACTCCTCCGCCAGTCGCAACCGATCCACAGACTGGATCAGATGCACACATGGCAGCAGCACTTTCACCTTATTCCGCTGCAAAGCACCAATCATATGCCATCTAGGTGTAAATACCCCACCACCAGACACAGAACCCCCACCAGACACGGACCCACCACCAGACAAAGCCCCATCGCCCGACACAGCACCCTCACCCGCACCCGCACCACGACGATCCAACGGGTCCGAAAACATCGCTGCGCGTTGAACCAGCGCCTGAACACGATTTTCACCCAGATCGCAGACCCCAAGGTCCAATAAGGCTCGAACCACCTCTATCCCGACGGATTTCGTCACCGCCACCATGCGAACGCCCTCCGGCGATCGCCCCCCGCTCGCGCAGGCAGCCTCAATCCGTCCGCGAACCCGATCAATATTGTCCTGAAGTTTGCGTCTCATGTTCCCGCGAGGTTACCATAATAACCGCCAACGTGAATAGACGTCATCAAAACATGAAACCACAGCGAATCGACAAAATGAAAACTTCATCGCTCAACACCGAAAAAATCATCGTCAACCCGCCAGATCTCGAACAGGTCGTAGACCCAGCATGTTGGTTTGAACGGTCGGCCGATGTCGAACTCGAAATCGGATGCGGAAAAGGCGTATTCCTGCTCCGTCGCGCGCAGGAACACCCCGAAATCAACCTTATCGGAATCGAGTGCGCCAACAAATTTTACAAATTCGCGGCTGAACGCATGGCGAGATGGGGTATCGAAAACGTCCGAATCATGCGTGCCGACGCCGAATTCTTCGTCAAAAAGCAGCTCGCCCCCAACACCCTCTCAGCTCTGCACGTCTACCAC
>JAJRYY010000216.1 GCA_024275565.1 Planctomycetota bacterium | reverse complement strand
GTTGCTGACCCAGAAAAACGCGGCGAGCGCAATAAACAACGGGTTACCCGAAGCGAAACCAGCGTAGAGCATCGCCATCGCGGACACCTGAAAGAGGTTCTCGAACAGCTCGCTGCATTCGTAATAGACGCCATATTGGGGTTCGCTGGAGAGGAGGCTGTAGACCCATAACGCTGCCACAGCCATCAATGAATCGCCACCGGACACCTGCAGCATCAGCACGCCAAGTGCCAGTGAAGTGACACTGTTGTACAGTGTAGCCAGAACGCGTGAAGCAATACGGTAAGACGCTACCCCCTCCCACCGCCGGGTCCAGAGGAAAGCGAGACTGTACATCACTTCCGGAAGAACCTTGCCACAACCCGCAAATCGAGCATTCCACCCCTGGCGATAGGATAGTCGCCTGTCACGAATGACCGCGTTTGAGACGTAAAAACCTGTGTCTATATGCAAGGGGAGTCGGTGGAACGGGGATCGGATCAGGATCGCAACTGGTAGCAACAACACCCACGCAATGAGCAAAGTCGTCATGATTCCGCCCCCGACCGCGGCGTATTCGTTGGCCTGGCGATGGCGCCTATGAAGAAATTCCAAAAATACCGCCAGTGGGCCACAGGTGACAACCCACCCTCTCGCAACATCCGGTTCAACCCTTCACGTCCGAAAACGGTCCCCAGCCACACACCCACTTTCGATCGCGCGATCAATGGCTGAAACGCCAGTGGTCCCCATGCATATGGGACACCGACGAAGACGTATCCATCCCGCGCGCAGACGCGCTGCATCTCGCCGACCGCCACACCTGGATCGTCCAGATGCTCGACCGTGCTGCTGTTGAATACAAGATCGAACACACCGTCGCGGAAGGGCATGCACGACAAATCGCCCACCACCGCCAGCAATGTCGCATCTCGGTCGATCGCCAGTCGCAGGGCGTCAGCATCCATATCCATGCACACAGCCCGATGCACTTCGCTCTGCGTCTGGAGGATCGACGAGGCGAAGGCGGTTCCGCTGCCAGCTTCCAGGACGAGACATTCTCGCTTGCCTGCCAATCGTCCGATCATGAAACGCACCAGCCGCACGTTCAACCGTCTCCGTAACCAGTCGAAAAAGCGGTACCATGGACCGTCCACGCCACCGATGAACTGCCACGACCTTGAGAGGCTCATGCGACACCCTTTCGCCCAATGCCCAAACCCTTTCGCCCACTGGCCAATATCGTGGAACCGAAAGGTGCACCGCGCTGCCCCAGAATCATGCGCTCAAGACGGGCGACGCCCAGGAGTGATTCGTTAAGCCAGTGCGGTAAAGTTGATAAATCGGAATGGACGGATGCACCGTTTGACATTCTCTTTCGCCGGGTCGCCAGCCGCACGGCAGCGATCATCGGGAAAAACGTCGGAAGCAAATGTGTCACACGTCTGACTGACATGCCCGCCCGTTCCATGCTCTCCCGCAGGCCGGAACGGTCAAACCGCCTCACACAATGGACGGCATCATCGTGTCGCGAGAGCATCCACTGGTAGGCAGGGACCGCGAGCACCATACCGCCGCCGGGTTTGAGGATGCGTACCATTTCGCGCATCGCGTCCTCTACACAGACTTCCTCGCAACATAGAACATCCACAGACACCACCGCATCAAATACACCATGATCGTAGGGTAGTTCGTTCACCGATGCCCGGCAGACGTGGTTCACATCCGTCGCATCGCGATGGGTTCCGCGAGGAATCCACAACCTGGCGGCGTGCTCCGAGACGTCAGCACCATAGGCCCGTACATCGCACGCGTTGCGGATTGCATCGAGATTTGCACCGCTCCCGCAACCTGCATCGAGCAGCCGCGACCCTGTTGGAAGTCGCAGTGAACGTACAGCGTCCAGGACTGCTTCCCGCTGCGCACGGTACCACCAGTACGATTGTTCATGGTGATGCAATGTATCGTATTCGACCGCTTCCACTCAGTTGGCCTCTCGCAGACAAAATGGTCCACACATCGAACCCTGCGCATTACTGGTCGATGCAGGACACGCCGGATTGCGGACTCTACGCAATTGCTGTGGAGCTTGATCGACCTTCCAGAATAGCACCCAGCATGGTCGTCAGTTGCGTAACACGATTGCTGTAGAGATGATCGCGGAGTGTTCGGCGCTGACCTGCCAGTGCGATATCGATTCGCTCCTGCGGATGCGCGAGGTAATATCGAACCTTGTCCAGAAGCTCCCGCTCGGTGCGAAACGTGACACACTCCTTACCCACCTCGAAGTGTTGTGCCACCTCTTTCATCTCATACGTCAATAAAAATCCACCCGCAGCGGTCACCTCAAACTGTCGCAGATTCAAGCCGGATTCCGCGTTCCCTTTTGTGAGATTGACGCAGATGGACGCATTTCGATAGGTGCTCGTCAGCAGACCCCGCCCGTCGATGCGCGGTTGATGCGGTATCCCGTAACACGCATCCCAATGGTCTCCCACAAGCGCAAACTGCTCGCCCAGATGTTCTCTCAGAAACAGCACAAACCGATCTCGCTGCCGGACGGCGAGGAAAAAATTGTAAAACAGTTTCGCACTGAAATAGGCGGCGGATTTTTCAGCACGTACCATGGGCGAATCGTCAGAAGCAGGTGGTTGCGCAAAATGATACAGGTCGTAGTATATTTCGTGGAATGCAAGATCAATATCTTCAGCATTGCTGGTGGCTGCGATGATCCCCGGCCGCATTTTGGCTGGATCAAACGAACCCCCCTCTTTGAAGAACGATGTCGCCGGATGACCAACAAAGCACACTGGCGGACCGCTGGGGTACTCGGGGAGCGGATCGGTCGGATAGTCTTCATTGGGAGCGGCCAATGGAAGATGGACGACGCCACCAGCCCCAAGTCGTCTCAGTTCGATCGCGTGCGCTTGATCCCAGACAGCTTTGATCCAGTTCGCATCCTCCAGGAGCTTCCAGCGGGTTCCCCAGTCCATCCGATGCATCATCTCTGTCACGGGGTCGATCAGATGCGAAACATAGACAACCCCATACCGCGAAGGGGTCAGGATCACTGTTTGCCTGTTCGCACCCCCCCCACCCGGACCATCCTCCACCTGCTGAGCACCGTCCATCGCCTGAGCACCGTCCATAGCCCGAGCACCGTCCTCGACAAGGGAGAACGCCATATTCGACGTATCGATGTCCAGCAAGACATCCACAGGTTCAGATGCAAACAACGCGTCCTGCAATGCACCGTCCGACAACCGCTCCTGAACCGACCGGTAGAGATCTTCGCCAGCACCTTCGGGAAGTAAAACCAGTTCATGACCAGAGGCTTTAATCGCATTGCAGACAGGACTCTCGCGATGCGCTGCAATACGCAATCGCTTTTTCGGAGACGTTTCTGCTTCCAGGATCTGCATGTCTGAAAGATCAAGGCTGATCGTCATGCAGGCTGCTCCACAGAAGATTCGCAGACACGTTCTGCAACACGGGGGTCGGCCTTGAGCGCTGCCTCGTGAGTGGTTTCCGTGGCAGAATTCGCTACCTCCGCTGGTGTACCACTCGTAGACCCCGAGAGAATCTGCTTGATACGCATCAGTCGATGGCTGTAAAGATGCTCACCCAGCGTGCGTTTCTGACCGGCAAGGGCGATCGCACGTCGCTCATCGGGATGCGTCAGGTAGTGGTGGATTTTATCGAGCAATTCCTCCTCGGTCCGGAACGTGTCGCACTCCTTGCCAACTTTGAAGAAAGCGTCGATCTCTTCCTGATGGTAGCAGAGCATGAATCCTCCGGCGGCAGTAATCTCGAAGTGTCGCATGTTCAGGCCGCTGTCGGTGTTGCCATTCACAAGGTTGATATTGACCGCCGTCTCACGAAAATGGTTGAGATATTCGTCGCAGGTTGGCAGTGTCGGGTTGCATTGCAGACCATAGGCAGTGTCCCATCGCTGACCGACCAGCGTGAAGGAATCACCCATCCTGCGTTTCAGAAAAATCACGAACCGGTCCCGCTGCTGAATGCAGAGAAATGCATTGTAGAACAGTTTTCGGGCGAAGTAGGTCTCTGCCTTGCGGGCGGTTGAATCTACCGATTCACCTTTCTCGAAGCACGCCCCGCATCCATACAACTCCTGATAAATATCCCAGAAGTGCATATCGGGCATCCCGGATCGAACGGAATGCGCAAGCACGCCATACAACTGATTCGCAGTGGAGGTGTTGACCCCGGCTGCAAAATAGGAAGTATTCTGATTCCCCACAAACGAGACTGCCTGCCGGGCATGATCGGGGATGAGCGGAGTCGTGTCATAGTCTCGATCGATGGCAGCCATCGGGAGATAGTGAACATTGGGGATGCCCATCTCCTGAAGCTCGCGGACCTGAGGACCGTCCCAGATGCACTTGCACCAGGTAGTCGATTGCATGGTCTGCCACGCAACCTGCCAAGGAACCTGCTGAAAGACCGTGACGACCGGATCGATGAACTGCGACACCAGGGGTATCTCCGCCATTTCGTGGGATAGCTTCACCGAGGTCGGATTCATCGGATCGGGGACGAAGGCAAGCCCGGTCGCACCATTATCCAGCATCGCATCAAAACGACCGTCCTCCAGCACGGGCTTCCATGCTGGACCACTCCGACTCCGAGCTGCGAGGTCGGAAGAGTATGGTCCTGCCGATTCGGTGACAGTCGGAAGCATGACCGATTCGTCGCCGGTTGCATCGCAGGCAGATCGCCACCAGCCATCGGTTGGAAGTGCAAATCGCATGGTTTCTCATCCCTGGGTGGATACTCGGAGTAGATCACTTCGACGCACACGCGCCGAATATGCGCTACATTCCAGGCATCCGGATATTATCGGTACTGCTCTATCGGCGAATGCGCGATTTTGCCCGCAACCGAATATCGGGGATAAGAAGGAAGGGAAAGGCGTTTACCTAGAGGATGAAGTCGTTGACTTCCAAGTGGATGAGATTTCGCCTTCTGGCGAGGGATGGGAGGATGTTGCCTTCCGGAAGGGTGAGGTTCCAGCAAACCGCATGCAAGAGAAGGGGGTCGGTTCGTCAAAAACGGTCCGTTAGCAGCGAACGATCCAAGCGTGGCTCATCGGCAAGATGAAAGCTAAACCGAGCCGTGACCGTAAGGGAGCGGACCCCTGAGAAACAGTCCCCTTACGATCACGGCCCGGATAAGATAAACACCGCTAACTATTAATGTGCCCCACTACGGAGACGGCGTATTTCGGTTGTTACTCACCGATTATTTGGTCTGATATACCGTTGAGGTCGCTGAGATCAGTATCGTCCATGCTGCACCCTGTAGAATGTTCCCCGCCGCTGCTGCAACCACCTTGGGGATCGCTAGGGAGGCATCGGCATCTGGCGCACCCTGCCGGCCACCAGCAACAGGAATAGGTTCCTGAACTACAGCCTGAAACACTGCAGGAGTTCGCGCAGCGAGCGAGAAGTATTTGGCCGGGATCGAGAAGAATGGCACTTTCCTCAGTTGCACCGTCTGTTGCGTCCTGCAATCTTATGCCCGATCGACCGGCGTTAGCAACTGCACCTTCTACAACCTTATCGCCGGCGTATATTTCACCGCCCGGTGACAAGACTATCCCACTCTTGAGCTTCACTTCCGAAACAGCCACCAGCATGGACCCTTCGGCGCTTTCCAACACCACGAAACCACCACTCATACGGTGGACCTTGCCCGGCTTGAACACATCCAGCAGGACATCATAGTCCGCCTCGGCCCT
>JAJRYY010000215.1 GCA_024275565.1 Planctomycetota bacterium | reverse complement strand
TGTTGATGAGCGTCTACCGCACCTTGCGTCTGCGTGGCCTGGATCCCACCAAAACGATCGCCAACGCACTGAAAACCTACCTCACTACCGGCAAACTCCCGCCAATGCCAGCCTGAGCATTGCACACGGCTGAAGAGTTACGGCTCATTGGCGGACGAGATTCGCTCGTGGAGGGCACACCGTAATGCATGAAAAACCCCGCGCGGGGCGGGGTATTGTGAATCGTGCTGATCGTTACGCTGATGCCTTACCAGCTCCCGTATGCCATCCAGATCCCTGATTAGTTGAGGCGGCGGCGGATGTTGGCGACAACACCAAAGCCAGCCATCGCGAGCAATGCAGCACCCGGAACGGGCACTTGTGCAACACCACCGCTTGCCCAGTCCATGCCCCAGTTTACGCTGGAATTGGGCGTGGAGGAAAGCTGGTTTTCGTCGCCCCAGAGGCGAATGCTGAGGTTGTCGCTCGCATCGAGTGAGAAACTGTTGAATCCATTGCTCGCCCCACCAAGATTCTGGTCGAGGAAATCAATCCGAACAGTAGAAGCGATGGCGACCTGAGCATCAAAGTCGGCGTTGTTGCCGAACGACGTGAGACTTATATCTGCATAACCGAGCGCCCCGCCACTGTAATCCGGGTCCCAAAGACGAAACCCCGTGACTTCCATCGTGCCAATCTGTGTGGAACCTTCCATGACGGACAGGATGTTGTCATAGCTCGGATTGGTGGTTACCAACTCGACCAGCTGGCCATTGCTGTCGTCGCCACCAGTGGAGGAGTAATCCAGAAGAATATTTCCGTTGTACCGCCACTGATTTGTCACGCCGGATCCATTGTTTCCGCCATAGTGCAGCCAGCTAAAACTGACGCCACCCTCAGAACCGTTCGTGACGACCTGAACGCTGTACAATTCAGCCATCGCCGCGTTGCCCCACATAGCACATATTGCAACGAAAGTAACCAACCCACTTTTATTCATAGTCATTAGCTTCCTTTACGCCCACGTTGCTTGATATCGAAAGTATAACGCCCGGGACGGGACGTCGGCGACCCCATTTCCAGTGTGCCATCGTAGCAATGAGGTGATTCCAGAATCAACCCTGTTCAGCTTTATTTGTGGTTGATCCTGGCGAATTCACGAATATATCGTGATCCTTGAGCGTGAATGAATCCAAATAATCGTCAATACCATTAAAATCGGAACTTACGGATGAATTGCGGGCGACAGACGTGATAGAGGATACATGGGAATCAAACGTCGGAAATGAACGCGCGTTAAGACATCTCGAAGCCGATTATCGGAACCGGCGGCGGAGGTTTGCGACCAGGCCTATCCCTGCCATGCCCAGCAGGACCGCCCCCGGAGCAGGGACCTGGGCAACCGTTTCACTGGCCCAGTCCATACCCCAGTTCACGCTGGAATTTGGGGTGGAGGACACCTGGTTTTCATCGCCCCATAAGTTGACGGTCAGGCCATCGGTGGGATCCATCGAAAAACCGTTGAAACCGTTGCTCGAACTACCGTAATTCTGGTCGAGAAAATCGATGCGTACGACGGGCGCGATGCCGACCTGCGTATCGAATTCACTGTTGTTTCCAAAGGAGGTCAGACTGATGTCCGCATAGCCAAGCGATCCGCCGCCATGGTCCGGATCCCAGAGTCTGAAACCCGTGATCTCGACTTCGCCGATCGCTGTCGCGCCACTGAAGACCGTGAGCGTGTTGTCCACATCTGGACTTGGACCCATCAACACAACGAGAGGACCGTTGTTGTCGTCGCCACCCGTGGGGGAATAACTGAGAATCGCAGTTCCGTCTATTCGCCACAGGCCATCCACGCCGGAACCATTGATTCCGCCATAGTGCAACCAGCTGTTGCCCACCCCACCGTTGTTCCCGTTGTGCGTGAGCATTTGCGTGCTGATGATGTCGGCCATCGCAGCGTTTCCCCAGACCATGCCCGCAGCAAACGTCGCCACCAGTGCGAATTGTTTCACAGCCCCGTCCTCCCTTATCAGCCTGTCGCGTGTCAAATCATCCCCTCCACTTCATCGACGCTCACCTACGCAGAGGTAATCGACTATTGTCCTCATGATGGATTTCACTCGGTATCGGACCATGCAGGAGGATGATATCGTTTATACGGACCTGAAACCTGTCCTGCCCGCATTTCTCTAAATCAACCGTCACTTTACAAGCCATTGAGCATCAAATTGTCCGGAAATTTCGCCATATTGTTGTTACAGCGGCGTCTATTTTCAGACTTAACACCTCAGACGGGCCGGAAGCCTTCTATGGACAGAGTCTGAAGAACTTGATTGATCGAAACCGACGCTGGGGCAATTCCTGGGTGCGTCGGACATACCAAGCAATTGAAGGATATAAGGATACAGGATCGATGCACACACACCTTTTTGGACGTCTGCGCGGCATTCTCGTGTTGCTGACCCTCACATCACTGACTCTCACATCACTGACCGGATGTGACTTTTTCACCGCCCTCCAGCCGCTACCTCCAGATCCCGACACAACCATACCCATCCCTGAGGATACCGACGACGACGCACCCCCGACACTGGAACCAGATGCACCTGTGGAACCACCACCGGGACAGGTGATCGAAACCTTCAATCTGACCCTCGACATTGTGGGTGAGGGAAGGGTCGAAACAGTCAGTGGCGATGTCCAGCCAGCCGACGGGCTGTTTGAGTCCGGATCTGTCCTGACGCTTGTGGCTACGCCCGATAACGGGTGGCGGTTTGATCGGTGGTCTGGAGATGTCACCACGGATGAACGCAGGATTGAAGTGACAATCGAACGCGACCTCGCGCTGATCGTGACGTTTGTGCAGCAGTTTGCGTTGACCGTGGAGATCGAAGGCGACGGGACTGTGGAGCTTGATCCGCCGGACGGTCCCTATGATATCGGCAGCGTCGTAGCACTCAGCGCGACGCCTGGTGCGGGATTCCGGTTCGACAGATGGACGGGTGATCTATTCAGCTTTAATCCGGATGAGACCATCACGATGGACGGCGATAAGAGTGTCACCGCCCAGTTCAGACGCGTACCGACGGGCGGTGGCGGTGGTGATGAAGATCCGCCGCAGGTCATTGAGATGGTTCAATTCACCGTGGCGACAGTCGGGGATGGTACGGTCGAGATCGCACCGGCGGGTACGCCTGTGGCTGCTCCTGACGGTCAAGCTTTTCTGTTTCCGCTGGACGCTCAGATTACGGTGGCCGCGGTAGACTCAGCCGGAGGATGCTTCTTCCATTGGGGAGGCGACATTGATGCAACCAGCACGACGGTCCAGTTGACGCTTTCGCAGGAGACTTTTGTGCTGGCTGAGTTTACGGATGTGCTCGCCCCACCTCCGGCGCCGGCGCTCGATGTTCATACGACGCTCACCAATGCAACGGTCGTCACGATCACAGGATCAGTACCATCCTGCCAGGACGACGCTGTCGCTTTGGTCGAAATCACAGGGCCTTCGGGCAATCTTGATGCACCTGTCGTCGATGGTGCGTTTTCCGTGAATGTACCCCTGTCTGAAAACCGGACGAATCAACTGTTCTTCACGGCTGTGTCATCAGAGGGTGTTCCCGGGATGCCGACCACGACCGTGATCACACAGGACAGTCAGGCACCGAGCCTGTTTATCGACTTCCCGCTGGATGGAGCGGAAGTGACCAACGATACGATCGATGTGGCTGGTCGCGTTTCCGATCTGCTCTCCGGATTCCTGGGACTGGGTGTCACGGTGAATGGTGTTGATGCGATCGTGGATGTTGGGATTGGTACGAACGGGACGTTTGACCGACAGTCGGTTCCGCTGGCGATGGGCGATAATGTGATCACGGCGGTGGCGACCGACATGCTTGGTAATACGATCAATCGATCGATCACTGTGAGGCGTGTGGCGATCCCTGCGGGTACTCCGGTCATTGCAGCGGTCTCTGGTAATGGCCAGACATCAATGGTCCACAGTTTTCTGGTGAATCCTCTGGTGGTCCGTGTGACACAGAGTGATGGTACCCCCTTTCCTGGCAAACCGGTGATGTTCCATGTGACACGGAGCGATGGACGGCTGAGTACCAGTGCGGCTGCTGGCGAATCGAGTATGTCGCTTCAAGCGATCACGGATAACGACGGTATTGCCATGGCGTTCTGGCAGATGGGTGCTGACGCCGGGTGCGGAAACAACCGGGTCGAGGTGACCTCAACGAGCATTGCGGGTACGACGTTTTTCTGCGCGTCTGCGACGCCTGCACCCCCTGCGCAGATCAACATTGGTACAGGTAATAATCAAAAGGCGGAAACGGGCGGTCCAGCAGCAGAACCGCTCCGCGTCTGGGTGAATGACCGGTGCAACGGGGTTCCCGGCGTGCCGGTCACCTTCACCGTGATTCGCGGAAACGGGCGGGTCGATGATCGCACCGCTGTCACTGTGACGTCGAGCGACACGGGACATGCGGAGGTGTCGTTCACGCTTGGCAGCGAGCCAGGGAACAACATTGTGGAAGCAACCTTCCCGAACAATCCTACAGAACCCGCTCAGTTCATCATTTTCGGCGTAGCGCGGGACCAGACGCAGCCAACGAATTTTTCGAGGCTGGTGCTGAATAATTCCAATCAGCCGATTCAGGGCGCCGCCTGCACATTGACCGTTGGTGGTCAGGACTTTCAGACAACCTCCGACATCGATGGTTTGTTCCGGTTTGACGACCTCACAGCATCTGGACCCGCCGGGCTGAGCATCGACGGATTGCCGGCAACGCATATCGGCGGAGTAAATGGTATGGATGTACCTGTTGGGAGTTTTCCTGGATTGCACTTTGAGCTGGTGGTTATTCCCAACGCTGACAATGCGCTGCCGACGCCGGTGCTGCTGCCATCGTTGAATCCGAGCAATGCTCGCACCTTCGACAACACCGAAGACGTCGAGCTGACGGTGGAAGGGCTTGAGGGACTTACGATGATCGTTCGAGCTGGATCGATGACGCGGGCTGACGGAACCGTACCCAGCGAAGCGGATCCTGCGATCATCGCTTTGAACCAGGTCCATTTTGATAAGATTCCCATGCCCATGCCGGATGGGGCTGCCCCGCCGTTCGCATGGACACTGCAGCCCAGCGGTGCGCATTTTGATCCGCCCGTGGAGATCATTTACCCGAATATGAGCGGTTTGCCGGCGGGCAGTATTGCGTACTTCCTGAGCTTCAATCACGACACCATGCGGTTCGAGATCATCACCACGGGCAGGGTCACGGACGACGGCGCGAATATCGTCACCGATCCTGGCGGAGGGATCACGACGGCTGGCTGGGGTTGCAACTGTCCGCCCTACGCCGCGACCGGTGATTGTGAGGATTGCGAATCGGGCAGTGCAGGCGCGAGTGGTACGAATGCGGCTGGCGGCGATCAGTGCGACGAATGCAGTGTGTCGATTTCAGGTGCGAATTGTGTACGTACGGACCAGGAAATCACATTCGTGGCGAATAGTGTTATCCCGGAAGGTGGAACGTTTTCCTGGAGCGGTGGTGACCCCGTCGGAGCAACCGATGGACCGATTTACGTCACAAAATTTTCTACTGCTCAATCGACTTCAGTCTCGCTGACGTATACCTGCGAAGATGGTCAGACGTCGGACGCTCAGGTGAATCTTGAAGTGGTTGGAGATGAGTTCGTCATCACGGGAGGGTTCACGGGCGACGTCATCACCGTGGACCTGCCCTGTCTGGGGCTGGAGGACCTCACGCTCTCTGCA
>JAJRYY010000214.1 GCA_024275565.1 Planctomycetota bacterium | reverse complement strand
TGTGCTCTATTCGTGCTCACTCGAAATGTCTCCTTGCGTTTGCGTAACGTTTTTTCAACAAACACGTTGTACGCGATATGCAAAGCATTTCGAGTATTTTTTTGCCAACAGCCAAATTATTCACGCTTGATCAAGGACTAGTGGCGTCCAACACATATGCCAACGCGACAGGAGCTACTTGCAGCGGATGGACGTACCGTCGAATTCGAGAACACGTCCGATTGGCGTCGCACATGGCGCGGCAGCGGTTTTGAGGGCAGTTACCAGCGCATCTGCCTTCTCCTCCGCAACGGCGATCAACAATCCGCCGGAGGTTTGAGCGTCGCCAAGAATGTGTATCAGCAACTCATCGACACCCTCGTCGACACCCTCGGAAACCAATTTCTCACCGATATAGGCAAGATTGGATTTATACGATCGCGTCAAGCATCCATCACCGGCGAATTTGAGCGTATCCGTCAACAGCGGGATGGCAGCCGTATCGAGCTCGATCGTCACATCACTACCATTGGCCATCTCGAACGCGTGACCGATCAATCCAAACCCCGTCACATCGGTCGCAGCGTGAACCCCGACCGACTGCATCGCCTCGCAAGCACCACGGTTCAAATGGATCATCACCCCAATCGCCTCAGCCAACCCGGAAACCGGCATCTTCCCAAGCTTGGCTGCACTCGTCAGGACGCCACTCCCGATCGGCTTCGTCAGAACAAGTACATCACCGGGCTGAGCGGTATCGTTGCGGACCACCCGATCCGGATGAATCGTCCCGGTGACAGCCAACCCGTACTTAATCTCCGCATCGCGCACGCTATGCCCGCCAACGATCACCGCACCCGCTTCGACAACGCGTTCAGCCCCACCCTTCAGAATGTCCGAAAGAATCTGAGCGGGAAGCTCCGTATCGGGAAATCCGACGATGTTCAGCGCCGTAATCGGAACCCCGCCCATCGCGTAAACGTCCGATAGACTGTTGGCAGCCGCAATTTGTCCGAAAATGTAGGGGTCATCCACGAGTGGCGGGAAGAAATCGAGCGTCTGCACGACCGCCAGACCCTCGCTGATGCGGTACACGCCCGCGTCGTCGAAATGCTCCGTAGACACCAAAAGGTCAGGGTGACTGAACTTGGGTAGATCGCGCAGAACCTGCGCGGTGGCCTCGACTGGCAGTTTCCCAGCTCAGCCAGCGCAACTGGCGTAATCGGTAAGTCGTTTTTTCCGTCCAACACTCATGCACTCAGGATAACCGACCACACCACCCCTGAAAACGGGGCAATAACGACACATCACGTCAACCCGTGTCACACCCGTTACAAAATGACACCACGTCTCTAATTGCCGATCCGCCCTGCAGCGTGTATTCGATAGTATAGACAATGAACGCTTTGACGAATCCAACGACCAACGATCGCGAGATAAGGAACTCATGAACACGACCCAACAATCTCTGAACCTGGACCGAATCCCCGAATCCATGCGATCCGGCGTCGAGGAATATGCACGCCTGCTCACCGATCTCGGCGGAGACAACCTCCTTTCCATCACCATGTTCGGTAGCGTGGTCGCCGGAAGCTTTGACCCCGACCGACACGCCGCACGAAACGTCGTCACCCTCAAAACCATGGACCTCGATTTCCTCAGCAAGCTGGCAGATCGCGGGGCGAGACTGGGCAAGCTCAAAATCTCAGCCCCCTTCACCGTCACACCAGAATATATTACAGCGTCACTTGATTCTTTCCCCATCGAGTTCATCGAGATCGTCCAGATGCACGCGACCATCCTGGGCGACGACCCATTCAGCAGCGACCTCAAATTCGCAGAATCCGACGTCCGACTCGCCTGTGAACGAGAATTAAAGCGTGTCTTGATAAGCCTCCGTCAGGGATTGCTCTCAGCCGCAGGTCGGGAGCGCGTCCTGGAAGCCGTCGAAATGGACATCGGCGAGGGCGTCCTCCGCACCCTCCGTGCCATCCTGTGGATCAAGGGCATGAAAGACGCAAAACCCGGAAACGAGGTCATTTCGGAGGCTGAAAAGCTCACCAAGGGCAAGCTCGACGGTCTCCGTGCCTCGCTGGATCCAACCGCCCAGCACGATTTCAAAGCGTTCAAGAAGCTCCATGCCGAAGTGGTAGCACTTGCGGAGGTGGCTGATGCCCTCTAACAGACCAGCCCCATGCAGCAGACCAGTACCCCACAACAGACCATTCCCCCGCAGCAGACCCACCCCCTGCGACAAACCTGTGTTGCACCCTTCCGCCATGTATTATCTTGTCGCTGCGATATTCCTCGCAGCAGCAGCCACCGACGCTCGCGCAGAAATCACCATCCGCGATCCGGGAACCTTCGTGGTGGACAAGGCTGGCATCATCGACGCAAAATCCAAATCCCTGATGGAGGTATTCCTCAAGGATCTGGAGCGAAAAACCGGAGCACAGATCAAGGTGTTGACGGTCCAGACCACCGACGGCGAAGACCCCTTCCAGTTCGGTCATCGTCACGCAGAACTCTGGAAGCTCGGCCAGAAGGGAAAAGACAACGCCGCACTCATCGTGGTGACCATCAAAGAGAAACACCTCCAGATCCACACCGGATATGGCCTCGAACACATCCTCCCCGACAGCTGGTCCGCACAGGCCCACCGCGACATATCCCAGCCAGCCTTCAAAAGGGGTGATTTTTCGGGCGGCCTGCTTCAGTTGTCCTACACCGTCGCAAATCGGGTGGCTGAGGACGCAGGTGTCAAACTTTCGACGGCTGGTGCAAATATCCGACCCGTACGACAGCGGCGTCGCGGTGGATACATCTGTGCAGGCGGAATGACGCCCTTATTCATCCTCATCATGATAATCTCCTCAGTAAGCAGGCGCGGACGTCACTATGGCCGATGGGGTGGTGGTGGCATGGTACAAGGCATGGTCATGGGCAGCATTCTCTCCAGCATGATGGGTGGTCGAAGCTCAGGCTGGGGCGGAGGGGGTGGATTTGGTGGAGGCGGATTCGGCGGTGGTGGTTTTGGAGGTGGCGGATCGTTCGGCGGAGGTGGATCCTTCGGTGGCGGGGGTGGCGGCGGAAGCTGGTAATTTATTGTGTATAAACAACTTACGAAACACACACAACATGAGGTGCGACTATGAACCTTGCAAAAGTATTGCTTATTATCCTCCTGGTAATCGGCGGATCGGTCTTTTTCGCCGGCTGCAACATCTACAGCGGCTACAACGCTGCCGTCAGCAGGAGCGAAAGCGTCAACAGCAGTTGGGCAGAGGTCGAAAACCAGCTTCAGCGGCGTTTCGAGCTGATTCCAAACCTGATCGAGACGGTCAAGGGTCTCGCGGGGCAGGAAGAGAAGATTTTCCTCGGCGTCGCCAAAGCGAGGGAAGCCTACTTCAAGGCGAAATCCGTCTCTGGCAAGGCGAGGGCAGCCGGTTCCTTCGAGTCCGCCCTGTCGCGACTGCTGGTCCTGAAGGAAACGTACCCGGAATTGAAATCGAATGTATCCTTCCTGAAGCTCCAGGATCAGCTCGAAGGGACGGAAAACCGGCTGACCGTCGCTCGAAAACGCTACAATGACAGTGTGAAAGCACTGAATACCTTCACCCGGAAGCTCACAGGCCGCTTCTATAGCTGGCTGGCCGGCGTGGAGGCTGCGGACTATTTCAACATCTCCGAAGAAGCCCGCGAAGCCCCAAAAGTCGATTTTTCAAGCAAAGACTGACTTACAAGCAAGGGCCGACTTTCAAGCAAGGACTGACTTTCAAGCAAGGACTGACAAGGGGCGTTCGGACAAAAAATGACAGGTGACAGTATGGGCAGTTTCTGCTAGAAGCCGAATGAGAGCGGATTCGAGGTGCATGCCGCACTTTTCGAAGCAACAACAGCACCCCTGATAACAGGAGACGAATGATGGCGATTGGCACAACCACGATGGCGATAATCCCCGCAATGCTGTTCCCCACAAAGCTGTTCCCCACGATGCTGAGTCAGCTATTCTCCGATGTTGACGGGTTTCTGCTAAGTACATCTTTCCTGTCGACCCTGTCGACGCTGGTTTCGACCTTTCTCCTCGCGATTCTCAGCGCCATCACCGGATTTGGCGCCGCATTCTAGGCGTGGCGATTGCCCTCTGGCGATTCAGGTGACCGGGACCAACCCCACCCTCCCGGGACACCATGACCAGTCAGGTCGCGGACCTCAGGGCAATCGCATCTAAATTGAGATCACGGATTCTGGCCAAGGAACGGCGATTCTTAGTGGGCATCCGAAAGTTGTTGTTGTGGTCCATCCGCGTTTCCGAACAGTCAGGCGGGTTTCGACGATTTAGATGCGATTGCC
>JAJRYY010000213.1 GCA_024275565.1 Planctomycetota bacterium | reverse complement strand
TTGTATGACTCGCGGCCTGAGTCGTTGGGGTCGGGGGTCCAACGATGGGAATCACGAGGACGAATCGGCATTGTCGCTGCTGGCGTAAGTTTTCGCACTGAAACCGAAGGTCCACGCGCACTGCCGAATACTGACTGCACGGCGGGTGCCTTGCTGGACGCGCCACCACCACCTATCGCACGGGACTTCGCGAGCATTTTTTGCAGCTCCTCTGCGGAGGTGTATCTGACTGGCAGATCCTGGGGAGGAGCGCTGGATGTGTCGGTGGCGAGCACTTGCTTTCGAGCGGCAGACTGACGCGCGAAAAACTCAGGTGTGTTGAGGGTGTCTCCGTTTCCAGCTTCGCCCGCCAATCTTCCGTCGACGTCTAATTCGACGTAGTATGCAGAGGCGACTTGGCCGACTACATCACCACCGACGATGGCATCCGTCTGTTTCTTAGCGAGCGCATCCTGCAACTTCCCTGCAGAAGTGTATTGGGCTCGCAAAGGCGGACTTTCTTCCAGATTATCTCGACGTAGCGCCGGACTCGCATCGAGCGAGATTTTATTTCTGCCCACCCGCCTGCCACTGGGTCGAGATTCATTGGATGCTGTCGCCAGTCCATCCAAATCGAGCGCTGATATGTTCTGGTCCAACTTTTCGCTCTCAAGCAACCCCATGCGAACCGCTGTCCTTCTACTCAATTCGGGCGCTCGGTTCAGGCTTGGCAGGATTTGTGTGTATACCACCATGACGATGCAGGCAGCCAATGCGGAGGGGATCACGAATCGCGGGCGGAGAAAGCGTGACTGCGATCCCGTGATATCCGGCGTATTAGCGGACCGCTCGATGTTTGCTCTCTGATCTGGAGTCAGTTCCGGGGTAGCCTCGGACGAAAGTGCAGCTTCAAGCATGCCCGCCATCTGCTGGATAGCTTCGACCTCAGCCTGCGCATCAGGATCGTTGGCGAGCATGGCTTCGATTTCCGCCCGTACCTGCTCATCGTCAAGCTGATCCAACGCGAAGGCTGTCAGATTCGGACTCTCGCCAGGGATATTGTCGTTTTGTGTCATATCGCTCTTGTCGCGGTGATCGTTCATGACTTGCTCCTTACTGCCTGCGGCTGAACCGTCTGGCGGATGCTTTTGATCGCGGTGTGGATCAGAAAACCGACGTTGGACGAGGTGATGTCGAGTACCTCAGCGATCTGTTGATAGCTCAGACCCCCCTGGAACCGCAGTCGAATAATCTCCTGCTGACGGTCCGGTAATGACTGCATGGCTGACAATATGGTCCGATGCTCGTCCGCCACCTCCGCAGCATCCGCAGGCGAGGGTCCATCAGCAACGTTTTGCGATATGTCCGTCGTGGTTACGAGTTTCATGCGGTGCGTCCTCCGCTTTGTGTCGATCGCGTGGTTTCGGCAGACGGTGTACAACCACTGCGGCAGTCGCCCGTCCAGCGAGGATGGTTCCTGCAAGCAGAGCTTCAAAAACGTCTCCTGCACAACGTCCCGGGCTGATTCCACACTTCCGGTAATCTTTGCAGCATAGCGCATCAGTTGCGCTTCATACTGGTCCAGAGCAGACCGAATCCACTGGGATTTATCAGACCCAAGCTCGCTCATGTGATCCGCCGATTTCTGTTGGTGACCGTTATGGTCGCCGTTCAAAGGACACTACGTCGGTCGCGAGCGTTTCTTAGCAACCATCGTAAAAATTCATGGTATCGATAATAACGCGATTTGTGGATAAATCGCTGCGAAGCTGTTTGGAAAGCCGAGTCGCTGACATGTCGATGATGGGGGGGCAAATCAGAGAGTCATGCAAGTGTTTCTCGAGCGACGATTGGGGGAATGACACCAGTATGGATGTTCGACTGATCAATCCGTTTATAGCATCCACCGTGCGTGTGTTCGATATGATGCTCGGAATGCAGGTGAAGACCGGCAAGCCATCCGTGTCCATACAACGCCCTCCGATGCGGGAATGCGTCACTGCAACCATCCATATGCGTGGTGGGGCTCAGGGGGCGGTGATCCTTCAGTTCTCCAGGGAGGCTGTGTTCGCATTCTCCTCAGCATTCGGCATGGATTCATCATCCTTCTCGGACGCTGTCGATGCGGTCGGAGAATTCGCCAACATGGTAACCGGTGCTGCAAAATCCGAACTCGGAACAGATCTCATCGAGATTTCCGTTCCGAAAATCTACATCGACGAAGAGTCTTCAGACCGAACTGCCCGCCTGAAGCCCTGGCTGTGCGTTCCATTCTCAGGTGAAACATGCTCGTTCCATCTCGCAGTCTCTATCCACGGACCCAGAAGCTCTGAACTTGGGTCGATGTCAGGCGAAATGGTATTGATCTGATAGCGCCCGGGCAGATAAGAGCATCCATTATCCGAGTGGCGTCGCCTGATAAACCAATCCAAAGCCCAGCCCAATCGCGATAATGGCCGGAAACAGAAGATAGTGCAGGATGTCTGAATACATCAGACCCAGGAAAATGATGAATCCGTAGGGTCGAATTTTCTCGTAGAACGGTCCAAGAGTGAAGGGGAAGAGATTTTCCAGCACCCAGGACCCGTCAAGCGGCGGGATGGGGATGAGGTTGAAGAAAGCCAGAAAAACATTCACGAAAAATCCGACCTTCAGAATGGTGCAAAGTCCCGCCACGACCCCCGCAAGCGGAAAACCAGAGGCAGTCACAGACGCGGTTATATTGGTGTCAGAAATACCCGTGAGCACTGCATCGCGGAATGCAAGCGGGACCGCATTTCCGATACAAATCAGCCATGCAAGACACGCGGCGGCCAGCAGCATATTCGAACCAGGGCCTGCCGATGAGATCAGTATGTTCGCCCGACGAGGACGCGGGCAGTTCGCCACCCGAACCGGTACAGGACGCGCCCATCCGAATATACCCGAACCGGAAAGAAATAAGATCATTGGCAGAACGATGGTTCCCAGAGGATCGATATGTGACAGCGGGTTCAGCGTCACACGGTTCAGGCGTAAGGCGAAATCGTCCCCCAGCCACCATGCGGTGATCGCGTGGGCGCATTCGTGGACACTCAGCGACATCACCACGACAAAAAGCGTCGCAATGATGAGTCCCCAGTTGCGGTTTCCAAGGTCAAACGCCGCCGGTGATGACGTCGCTGGCAGCATCAAGGGGGCGACGGAATCAGCCAATTCGAGCGACCCTGCCTGCTCTTCCACAGTACCAATGTGTGACACTTCAGAAGCACTCAGAACCTCACGGGAGTGTACAGGGACTTGAAGCCCAAGATAGAAAAGACACTGCGTCGTCATCCCAAGCAGTAAGAACGCAGCCGCTCCACGACATACATTGCGAGAATGGCTGTACGCACGCGACGGGCGTACACGCATCCGATGAAGGACAAGCAGGACGCACGCCACGACAGCCGGTATAAAACCTGCCGTAGGCACGAACGATAATGCACTGATGAACAACGCCCATACCGCAAGCGGTGACACCTTCGGCCAGAGAAGCTCCTGTGAGGATTTTGTCGATCGCTCCTCAACCACCACCTCACGCACAGGGTTCTGCATGAATCCGATATGCTCAAGAAAGGGTTGAACCGTCGCCTCGTCAAGTACGAATCCGACTTCCACTTCATTGGTGGCGAAACGAACAATGAATCGACCTGCGTGAGGCGACACATAAATATCTCGACCGTAATCCCTGGCTGGGATGTCGATCACCGTACCATCCGACTCAAGCCCGACCCGCCCTGGCTGCAAATGCACGGTCCAGTTGTGACGGTTCGCATCCACCCAGTTATCTGAATAATCCGTCAATAAATCACTCCAAATGCATCATGCCCTATGTGACACAGCCGCCCTCGGCTGTGTTTCTCCCGGCCAGGTTGTCCGATCCCACCCGGGGCGGCTGGGCGACATGCTCAACCCCATGCGGAGCAACATCAAAGCGTTGCATCACGATCGCGAACGAGGCTTATGATCGACTGCCCCTCCACAGGTTCTGCACCATGTTCCGACGTCACCACCGACAGGCGACCATTCTCATCCATGACACACAGAGGCACGAATCGATCACCGTATTCTGCACGAAAATCCTCAAACGTAAATTCCGAAGACAGGTTCGTGGATTTCGGTCCAAACCCATCCGCAAGTCGATTCGTGATATTCTCATAGGTCGCAGCCTCATCAAAAAGCCACTGCCCATACAGGAATTTATGCTTCTCTCTCGACGCCTGCTGCTGAGGTGCAAGCTGATAGCAATTCGCCTTCCCAAACACATGCGTGAACCGCTGGACCGCAAGGATATTCACCCAGTCGTTCGGCGTCATCGCCAGTACACGCCCCAGCCCGCCCAGATCAAGCTCGTCCAGGACGTGTTCCGAGAGAATCGACCCGTGGTAGGCTGGCAATCCCGCCATCCGCGATGCGTTGATGTTCTCCCAGTTGTTATCCACCAGCAACACCCGATGCCCCTGCTTCTGAACGAGTTCCGCAAACTCACGGGCGAATGGGTGCGCACCGACGAACAGCATCCCCTGAGGATCAGACTCCGCAAGCCCCAACCGCCGGGCAACCCATGGCGCTGAAAGACCATACACAATCACCGTCACAATGATCGTGATGAACGTGATCGGGACCAGCGTCGCAGCAGCCTCACTCCCAGATTCCTCAAGTCGCAACGCAAAGATCGACGCCACAGCAGCAGCCACAATCCCACGCGGCGCCATCCACGATAGGAACAAACGCTCATTCCGCGCCAATCCGCCGCCCAGCGTCGATACAAATACAGAGACTGGCCGAGCGATCAAAACCAGCGCCAGCGAAAACGCAATCCCACGCGGAGCAACGGCAACAAGTTCCGACAACTCCAGACGCGCAGCCAGCACAATAAAAAGCCCCGAAATCAGCAATACGCGAAGATTTTCCTTGAACTCGACAATATGACGAATATCCGCCCGCTGCTGATTCGCAAGCACAAATCCCATCACCGTGACCGCAAGCAACCCCGATTCATGCTGCAAATGATTCGACAGCGTGAACGATGCAACCACGAGCATGATCGAAACCGCATTCTCCAGGCGATCCGCAATCAGATGACGCTCAATCAATACGGTCAGAATCGCTGCCGCCGCAAACCCCAGCCCGCCCCCGTAGACACACGTCTTGAGCACTCCAATCGCTGCGTGCATTGTGGCTTCACGCGCCTCGCCAATCTGAATCGCCTCATAAATCAGCAATGCAAGCAAGGCTCCGATCGGGTCGATCACGATCCCTTCCCACTTCAGTATCGGACCCACACGCCCCGTCGGACGTATGTGCTGAAGCAAGGGAGCGATCACCGTCGGACCCGTCACCACCAGGACAGCCCCAACGAGTGCAGCCAGTTTGACATCCAGATCAAGGATCACCCGCGCCGCGAAAAATGTGACCACGAACGTGACGGCTGCTCCAATGGTTACCAGCGTCCCGACGGCTGCTCCGACCTTCTTCAATTCGGATAGTTTGAGCGTGAGTCCGCCTTCATAGAGGATGAGAGCGACCGCGATGGAGACGAACGGAAAGAGCAGATCGCCGAAGAGGTCGTCCGGCTTCAGCCATCCCGAAAAAGGACCCGCCGCCAGTCCGAACAACAGCAGGAGCAAGATCGAAGGCAGCCCGACGCGCCACGCGAACCACTGCGCAGCAACCCCGACGACGATAATCCCTGCAATAAATGGAAGAAGCGATTCACCCACAACCTACTCCACTAGAACCCTCAACCTCGGGAGGGAAAACAGCGTAGGGCCCGCTGTGCGGACCATGTCAACATCGAACCCGTACCCTATCACGATCCCACATCACCTGCCACCGACAACCCCAACCGCAGGCATGTCGGGGTCCGTGGCAGAATCGGCGGCGTTTTTTGGGTTATTATTCGTGCGAGGGCGCGGCGGAGTGACAAGGTGCGGCAGACGCTCACCAGAACTGCCTGTGTGGCTGATCTGCAAGCCGAGCGTTGGTGTAATCCAGGAACGTGAAAAGATATTCCGCACTTATGCAGACGCTTCGAAAACGCCTGCTACCGCTATGTGTAACGGTCGCACTTCTGCGGGGGTCTCCCCCTCCTCGGAAGCGATCCAGTGGCGTGGACTCTGTATTGTCCCGCAGAAACGGTCTCAATGCCTCATATGTTTATCGGGCCGCCACAGTCTCTGAGGGTGTCACTGCACTGAGGGCGTCACTGGCAGAGTCGTCGCCAGCGGCGCCCGTACAGCCGTGTACCGCTCGTCCTCATTTCACCCGCGCCAGTGCATTAGAACAACGTCGAATTGGTCTGAGCGAGTTTGACCATCTTCAGGGCAGCCGGTCCCACGAGAACCACGAATATGGCGGGGAAAATGAAGAGGATCAGAGGTGCCATAAGCTTCACGGCTGTCTTGTGTGCGCGTTCCTCAGCTTCCTGACGCCGTTTGACTCGAAGTGCATCAGCCTGGTGCCTCAGCGCTTTGGCGATGCTCGTACCAAATTTTTCCGCCTGGTTGACAATGGCGACCAGAGATTTCACCTCAGGAACCTGGGTGCGTTCGGCGAGATTCTCAAGAGCCTCCGCCCGTGGGATTCCCATCTGCGATTCGCGTGTGGATATTTGGAATTCCTCACTAAGTTCTGGATGGACATTCCGCATCTCATCTCCCACACGCTGTATAGCTCCGTCAAGCGCCAAACCTGCTTCGACACTGATGACGAGGAGGTCGAGTGAATCGGGCAGACCATTGCGGACGCGCTCCTTGCGACTCTTGATGCTGGAGTTCAACCAGAAATTCGGCGACATGAATCCAAGCGCCGCACCGCAAATCGCTATCCCGAGCACACCTTGGACATCAGCACCCTTGCTCACCTGATAGATACCAACAGCGATCGCGGCGAGTACTGCCACCACCGTCTTGCTGGCGAGAAAAACAGTGGCTGCGTTTTCCTTCCGATAACCGGCTGCTGCGAGGTTCAGTCGGAGCTTCGACATCTCGCTGCTGTTTTTCGGCATGACCGGACGCGTGGCCAACGGGGCGACTTTTTGCAGCATCCTGGACGCAACGGATTCGCGCGCTTTATCACGCATGAATGCCTGATCGTCCTTGCCAGTACGCCCCCTCATGCGGCGCGCAACAGTATCCTTATCATCCTTCTTTTTCGGCATGAGCGCAATAATGATGAGACCAATGCTCACCGAAACCAGCACACCGAACATCATTGTAGTTGACATGATACCCCTCTCACACCTTGATGTTGACGATCCATCGAATCATGGCCAAACCCATAACCTGCATACCGGCTGCGATCATGAGCATCACTTTACCGCTCTCGTCTTCCAGAAGCGTGTCACCATAATTCGGATTCAGCAGCATGACCGCTGCAAATACAACCGATGGCAACGCGAGCAAAACCCATCCCGATAACCGCCCCTCTGCGGTCAGACTGGCGACGAGTCCAAACAGCTCGATTCGATCCCGGATCACCGAGCTGATCTTGTCCAGAACCTCAGCAAGATCACCACCGGTTTGCCGCTGAATCAGGACGGCTGTCACAAAGAAACGAACGTCCATCGTATCAACACGGTTCGCCATGGAAGTCAAAGCGTCCTCAATCTTGATACCGAGATTCTGCTCGTGAAAGACACGTCCGAATTCCGCTCCGGCGGGTTCTGGAAGCTGGTCATGGATCACTTCCATCGCACTGGCCAGCGAATGTCCAGCCCGCAATGCCTGACTCATGATTTCAAAAACATCCGGAAGCTGCATCGTGAGCTTGGTGATCCGATTGGCCCGCAAGCGCGAAATCCACATGAGCGGCAGTACGAGTATCCCGATGGCAACGCCAAGGGCAGCCAACGGACTGTACTGCAGGACGATGATCAGCAAAAATGCGACCACTGCAAGCGCACCCTGGTTCACGAGCATCTTCGAGGCGGACCAGTTCACATTGGCCTGGTCAAGGAGCGTCTGAATCTTGGGTGTAATGGCAAACTTCGATACAATCCCACCCAGAAATCCCGTATCCTCCTCCCCATGGATCCGACGGAGGATCGAATCGGTGGAACGTTTTTCGCTGGAACTGGTTCCCCGCCCCTGAAGCCTGTCTGCAAGACGCTTCTTTTCACCATGACGCGTTTCCACGATCACCTGATAGATCCCATAAGCCAGCAATATCGAGCCAACCATGGGCAGGACGCTAAAAGCAAGCCCCCCAAACGATACAGCCAATGGTAATAATGCAATCATCATATGTACCCTTCAAGTCATCCTGAAACAGATTCTATGTTGTTGCAACGTATCGAGGTCGGTTCTTCCATATCCCACTTCCATCCTTAATCGCTGCATGATGACCATAAACACGCCCTCTGGCTTGTCGTCCAAAGAGGGCTTATCCTCACCCGTGTCAGTCCTCATCACGACATAATACGCGACGCTCAAACATCCCCATATCAATATCTGCTCCGTGTGACTTCAGACGATCCAGGAAGCCAGGACGAAGCCCCGTAGCCACAAGCTGACCATGAATCTTTCCATCATGCGTGGTACCAAGCGTTTCAAACTTAAAGATGTCCTGCATGGTGATAATGTCACCTTCCATCCCCTGGACTTCTGTAATGGTCGTAATTTTTCGTAACCCACCAGTCAGACGTTGAGCTTGAACAATCAGATGAATGGCGGAAGCAAACTGCTGGCGAATGGCACGGACCGGCAGTTCAAAACCAGCCATCATCACCATCGTCTCAACACGTTGTACCGCATCGCGGGTACTGTTGGCATGCACCGTCGTGAGTGAACCATCATGTCCCGTATTCATCGCCTGGAGCATGTCCAGGGTTTCACCGCCACGACACTCACCCACAACAATCCGGTCTGGACGCATACGCAAAGAGTTAACCAGAAGATCACGAATCGTGATGGCACCCTTGCCCTCCAGGTTCGGGGGACGCGTCTCCAGCCGAACAACATGCGGCTGACGCAGACGCAACTCGGCAGCATCCTCGATCGTAACGATCCGCTCGTCGAAGGAAATGAACGATGAAAGATTGTTCAACAAAGTCGTCTTACCCGACCCCGTTCCCCCCACAATAAGAATATTCAGATGCGCACCCACACATGCCTTAAGAAAATCGCACATCTCAGGAGAACAACTTTTGAAACGAATATAGTCGTCCCATGTCAATGGATCGGTCCCAAACCGACGTATCGACATACTGGGACCATCAATCGCCAGCGGTGGTATAATCGCGTTGACACGACTTCCATCCTTCAGGCGCGCATCAACCATCGGCGACACCTCGTCACACCGACGCCCCACCGAACTGACAATCTTGTCAATCGCATGCATCAGGTGTGCGTTGTCCCGGAAACGTATCTCCGTCTTCTCGAGCTTTCCGCCACGCTCAACAAAAATATGCTGCGGACCATTGACCAGAATGTCGCTGATCGATTCGTCTGCCAGCAACACCTCCAGCGGTCCAAGCCCAAAGGTTTCGTCGAGCACTTCAGATACAAGACGCTTTCGCTCGTTGTAGCTGAGCAGTGTGTCTTCACGCTCTGCAAGTTGATTCACAACCTCGCCAACCATCGATCGAAGTTGATCATCATTGCCTTCAAGGGAACTCAGGTCGAGTTGCTCAACAAGCTTCCGGTGAATCCGCGTCTTAAGCTCGTTGAACGCATCCTGCTTCGCACGAGACGAATTCTTCGGCTGTTGAGGAGTACCGCCCTTCGAAACGCCAGACCCTTTGGGAGAGGGAATTCCACCGGAAGCCTTAGACGATGGACCCCCACGGGGGGCATTGGAAGCCTTAGGCGGAGCAGCAGGCGGCGCGGTGGATCCAGGCCCTTTTCCAAACATGATTCAAATCCCCCAAAAACGCCGAATACAAAACACCAGCTCATTAAAAGACGTAAGCTTCACACACCCATCCCGCAACAACACATACCTAAGCATCACTGAAGATCTTCCCAAACAAAGTACCCTTCCTGCTGGATTCCTGTGTAGATCCCGCCTCAGGAGCATATATATCGCTCGCCAGCTTCTGAATGGCCTGACGGATCTTCGACTTCGGCGACAACGTGACCAGCGGCTCACCCAGATTGACGGACGAGCTCATAACACCCCAATCATCGGGCAATGTGGAAAACACCTTTTTCTCAAGCGTCGCTTCCACATCGGCAACATCCAGAGGACCGCCATCCTTCCCAACCCGGTTGCACACAATCTTGGTACGCTCCAGATTGAAACCAGCCTCAGCCATACCCTGTAAAATCCGTTGAGCATTACGAACCACAGGGACCAATAACTGAACGACCAGAAATGTATGGTCCGCAAGATCCAGTATCGAGGAAGCACCAATGTCGTAACGATTCGGACCATCCACAACCACATACTCATTCATTGCCAATAAATGAGTGAGTACACCCACACAATGAGCAGCAGTAATACTGTCTGATTGCACAAATTGCGCAGGGCGACTGAGCACACTGATACCCGTCGAATGCTCAACCAGGGCACGCTCGATCATTTGTGGCTCAAGCCGCTCAGGACTGTGCGCCAGATCAGCTATCGTATAGTTGGGCGCTACGTCCAGAAATGTGGCGACCTGACCAAAACGATAGTCAAGATCAACCAAAGTCACACGACCAGAACACATTTCGGACAATTCAATGGCAAGGTTTGTCGCGATGGACGTTGTACCAACACCGCCAGAACTCCCCATCAACGCAATCAGCTTCCCGCCACCACCCACATCATCAGCTTGCTGCGTCACCTTCGCAAAAGCATCTGATAAGGTCTCACGGTCGATCGGTTTGGTCAGGAATTCCCGGAACCCCTGACGCATCGCAGAGAGTATAAGTTGTCCGTCGGTGGATTCACTAATCGCGAAAATAGGCAAGGAGGGGTGAGAAGCTACAACCTGGGCTGCAAACGGTAGAACCGCGTCGGGATCCGGATCCAGATGAAGAAGCAATACCTCGGCTGGCACCTGATCGGTGACATCCTGGAGCATGGCTGCCTCATCAATCTCTGCAGCAATACGCACATTCTCGAAGGACATGAGCGTCGTACGCAGATCGGACCGGAATGACTCGTCTGAGTTGTAGACGATCACCCGGATAGTCCCCATATCCCACTACTCCATAAAGTCCGAGTAAACAACGCCCGCTGTGTCCCCGCAAGAACGCGGGTTAGGTTTCGCAGCGACGCGCCAAACTCACTCGTTTCAAGCTGTTCAAAAACCCCATTCCCCGAAACCAAGGCTTCACATCATGTCCCACAACAACCTACGACAATCTACAACAATACAACCTCAAAATCCCGACACGACGCCCGGAACAATATCCGGACGCCGGAATGACTTAATTAATCAACTCAACCGGACGCTTTCCACCCAACCTAATGAAAATATCCTGAAGCTGCTGCGTATACGTGCCAATGTCACTACTCGTCGCAGGCAAATGCTCACCATTCGTGATCGCAGCCACCTCGTCCATCAACCCGGCATCCGCATACGCTCCAACACTTACTGCAAAGATCCGAATACCCTGATCGGCTGCCAACTGCGCCTGTTCCAACACATACTGACGAGCCTCGTAAAGAATATCCTGCTGATCAGACCACGACCCGGAAGGCCACTGACCACTCTCCGTAATATTGGCCTGTCCATCCGTCAGCAACACAATCATCTTATGCGCCGCAGGACGAGCAGGAGCCATAGACAACGTCTCAATACCAAAAGCAAGCCCGCCACCCATATTCGTCCAGCCATCGAAATGACCAGCCTGAAGGTTCGACAAACCGTCCGGACCCGTCGTGATATCCTCAAGGTTAGGACGCTGACGCAACGTCACCTGATGACGCATGCTGTATCCGTAAATGTCCAGCCCCAACTGATCGTCGTTGTCAAAACTGTTCAACGTGTCAACCAGTATGTCAACGGCATCCTTCACTGCTTGCATCGGTTGATGCGGGGTGGCTGCTAACTCGGGCGTTTGGTTATTGGACCAACGACGCTCAAGCAGATAATTCGTAAAGGTTTTCGGTCCCAGCGAATACTGAAAATCGCTGTTCGCACGACTCATCCGAGACCACGAAGACGTCGTCCAACTGATATAATCCAACCACCGACTGCCTGGCTCGTTGAAGAAAGGCTCGATCCAGACAATCTCATCGGAATCGACGCGACTGTCATCATCGCCAGCGTCCAGACCCATCTGCTCCCAGGCACCACCCTCCAGACCACTGTTCCACACCGCAAGACCCATTGCCACCGCCACCTGCCGCCGATAACGCGACCGACTGTTGTGGTTACCGGTATTGAGGATCTGATCGATCTCCTCGTTGGAATACTGGGCACCATTGTCAAAGGTGATGTTCTCAAGATATGTGCGAAGCTCTGCACTCTCCCAGTCATTCGCACCATTACCATAGCGCGACAAACGAAGAAGACCCTGGTCCGCAAGCGGATTATAGGTCTCACTAAGGTCCGACTCACCCCACTGCAACTGACGCATAAAACCCCAGCCAGGACCGGCAACCTGGGCATCGTTCGGATCAAGCCCATTCAAATCACCATTGGAATACAGCGAACCAACACTGTCCGCTCCACCAGGAAGGGTGTGCCAAACCTCCCATAAGTTGATGTCCGTATCACGGTAACTCCCAAGCTCACTGTCATCATTGTGCGAAGCAGACAAATCCGCCACAACGACTATATCACGAGGTACCAGAAGCGCAGTAGCCTCTGCAGAAATCGTCTTATGGTCCCTGCCGAAAATCTGACCAAAGAAAAAATCTCGCGTCGTATCAATACGAATGCGAACCGCATCAGGGAATTGATCGTCCCCAACCTCCTCAAACTCATACGAACCATCCACAAGCGTCGCACGACCAAGCGCAACATCACCAACAGACAGCGCAACAACCTCGCTCATCACACGATTGCTCGCCACATACTGCTCAGCCGCCTGACGCGCCTGAAGCGCCGGATCCTCCAGCTCAGCGAGCAACCCGGCAGCAGCAAGCGCAGCAGCATCAGCCGTCCGCTGAATATCGGACCGTGCATTCCACATAAACCCCATGTCCACCGCAAGGGCAGCCATCCCCAGCAACGTCGTCATGATCACAACCACCTGCACAATCACAAGACCACGCCGACGGTGTGTGTGCACCCCTCGCCACCGATGCAACTGCAAGCGATGCACCTGACCCGTTCCAACACGGGCCTCACGACGGATTCTTCCGGATCCAAAATAAAACATGCTCTTTCCCTCCTGCGGCGCACAGACGCACGCGAACCACAAATCGCCCCGCAATACCAGCGCAAAACCGCTCCAATGCGATCACATCACAGCACCAGCCGCAATTATTATTCCGTCCCCGTCAAACACCATGCGATACAATAACATAGATGCCAAATGAAATATTTATCGCCGCCAGATATTTATAATAAGACCCCACACAAAGATAAAAATACAATAAAAAATGCGGCGGACCGATTTCCGGTCCCGCCGCATCACACACATACGCCCTCAATTAATTCCCCACACACAACGCATTCCAGCGCTATCACCCCAGGCAGAGCGGACGACATGAGCAATTCCACGGGTGAAACCGTCTATCAGACGCTACACCTGGATGAACCTGCTCTAGCCAGGAGGGGCAGGAGGAAGGGGCAGACCGCCACCACCATCCGACTCATCCTCATCATCAGGCTCGTCATCATGATCACCGTGATCACGGGCCGACGACCGCTGAATCCCACCCCCACTCCGACGACGAGGTGGACGACGACGACTGTCCTGCATACGCATCGAATCACGATCGACAAACGCATACTCAGACGATGCACCACCATTCCGCACTAAGACCGTGAACTCCGTCGACACCTCTGGAGCAACTGTACGCTCTGGAGCAGGTGCAGGTTCCGCAGCCGCCTTCGCAGCCAGCAATTCGTCCTCATCATCCTCTACATCAACAAGCGTGTTATCATCCGCACCACGCAACGCAAACGTCAGCTTGCCACGAACCTGGGCCAGATGCAGCTTCGGAACGTCTTTGTCCTGAACAAGAAGCGTCACAGATTTCGCAGCCTTGCTCTTGGAACCACCACCCGAACTCAGTGTCCGACCAATCGCACCAACCTCAACCTTCTGCAAAACCAACCGACTGGTCGATTTTTTTGACCCACTGCGATTGGCGGTCATCACGGCAAACACATCCACAAAAGCACCCGGCTGAAGCTGATAAGCAACACCGGACACCTCGTCAATCTTCACAGACACCGCACGATAACCCTGCTCAATACGAACCCGAAGACCAGGCGGCGTCCCTTCCGGAGCAAGCAACGATTCACGAATCGCAGCACCCGCTGGTATCGTCGCATACACAACACGACCGATAACATCCTTGGACATCGAATAACCATCAGTCCCCAGAAGCGGCGTCTTCGGTGTGTCCACGATCTTCACCATTTCCGGAGTTATCTCATAAGTCACCGGAATCTCAGCAACCGCGACTACCGCCTGAACAACCTCAGTCTTACCGCTCGCCTTGGCTTCCTGAAGCGTATCCAACCCAAGCTTGATCGCAAGACCACCAACGACCACTCCAACCGCCAACGGCACCATCGCTACCTTATTCATCACAACCCCCGTTCTAACCCAGTCCGCAACCAACGCCATCCACGCAATAGATGACGCCGACACCATACACCTGCCAGATCGACGCCAGTACCCCCGGTCACGCGAACTGCATCACTCACCCACAACCTGCTCCGCAACATGCACACACGCGGTACATATTGCAGACTGGAAACCTGCCCACATCCCTCAAACAGCTTCAAGCCCCAACCACAGCCAAAACGACGCCAGACTACTGTTGGGCTGCAATCACACCTTCTTTACGCATCGTACTTCGACCCACAAGATCATAACCCTCACCCGACAGAATATATCCACCCGTGATCGATACCACGTCTATCGAGGCAGACACCGCAATATCCTGCGTCTCAGCATCAATGGCAGACGCAGTAAAAGACCAGCCCGAACCCTCCGTATACCCAAGAGGAGCCATCACCTCCCGAATACGCGTCGCAACATCGTCCTCCGTCGCAGTATTCAATACAGCAATACGACAACCCTCACGAGCAGCATTGGTCAACGTCTGACGCACCATGAAGACCCACCCAAACTCGATGATCCCCATCAACAACGTCAACAGCAACGGTAAAATCACCGCAAACTCGACAACAGCCGAACCGCGACGCTCACGCGAACGAACCTTCATACGCTGAAACTTCAATCGTCTCATATCAAACCACCCACCAGCCGAATACCTGACCACTCAAAACAATCAACGAACCGATTGTCAGTGGAATCCCATAAGGCAAAAGCTGAGGCGTGGATCCAAGGGTTTTCGCACCAGCAAAAGTGCTGAACATCGTCTCAGACGATCGCATCTTCACTGCAATCAAACCCATGTTCGCCCACGCTTCATGACCACGCTTCGCCCATAGAATCATCACAATACCGATCACGCCGCCAATAGCAGCTCCAACACCAAACGATACAAGCGTCATCCAGGGACCAAACCAGACACCAATCGCTGCCATCAACTTGACATCACCAGCACCCATCCCGTGCATCGCCCAGGGTATGATGAGGACGCCAAAACCAACCAGCAACCCCAACGCAGCATGCCCAAGCCCAGCACCCCCAAAGTAATAACCCTGTACCGCAAAACCACACAATGCGATCGCAGCATTAAGCCAGTTCGGAACGCGACGCTCCGCATAGTCGATCCACGAAGCCCACAATACCCCCGGAACAAGCAACGCGCACGTCGCAGCCCAGTATCCTGAGTCCATACCAAACACCCCGTTGTACAAAGCTGTCAATAGTGCAATCGTCGTGCAGCACCCCGCCACACACACAAAAACACTCCCCGTAAAATAAAAAATGGGTGGGCAATCGCCCCGCTGACGATGCCCACCCATCAAATCCCTCGTAAGGATCAGCCCGGACGAACCTGAGTCACAAGACCGGGCACCCCGACCACCAACACGGCAGACAGGAGAAGGCGCGGCAACCGTTACGGCGCGGCGACATCCGGCAGGTTTCCTTCAACGTTCGTAAACGTCTCAGATACCTTGTTTCCGACCAACTGAATTGAACCAATCGCCGCGACAATAATCAGGGCGAGCATGACAGCATACTCAGTTGCCGTCGGTCCATCTTCACTCTGCAGAAAATCCTTGGCACGACTCATAAAATTCTTCACTGGTAAGGCTCCTTTCGCAAACACACAGCACCACGCCCGGAAGGACACGGCACCATCTTCTCAGCCACGGGATCGAATCCCTGAACCCGCACCTGCCCCCAACATAAAATCCCAAGCCCCTCCAATTGGACCCAGGCTGAACCAGGCGTGTCCTTTACGCCCGGAAATAAAACCCATCTCAAACTGGCACGCCAAAAAAGGATCGCTGAAAGAAGCAACTGCAAACACAACAACATCCCGCTTCCCCCGACCCGCCAGACCCCACATACACCAACCCGCCAGATCCCGCATACACCAACCCGCCAGGAGGACACCCGCGTTTCAGCAGACCCGATCCCGACACCCTCAACCTATGAAACACCAGGCCCACGGGCAAACGACAAAATGATTTTTTGACTATTTAGAGTTATCACCACAGAAAAGGCAACCAGTCGCATCTGCAGGCAGATCTTATACGACGTTGAAAACTGATCCATCACAAACAAACGCAGACGACCATCGAATACTGACCATGCGACATAACAACAGGAAGCACCGCCATACGGAAAACCCCGCGCCCGCATCCATCACCCATCTCGCATCGACCGGTAAAAAACAACGCGGACACAGTAGTTCACTGTGCCCGCGCCGTGTGGTCGCTATGCCCTCAGAAACGAGGACTTGTGAGGTGTATTAACTTGTAAGACGTATCAACCCGTAAGTCGTATCAACCTGCAAGACGTATCAACCTGCGAGACGTATTAACCTGCTTGTAAGACGTATTCACGCGCAAGGCACGTTCGCTGGCAAAGTGATGCTACTCATCGACGTCCGCGTCGATCAGGTCCAGATAACGCTCATACGTTTCAGCATCACGATCCTCAAGATCGGCTGCGTCCGTATAATGATGAATCAGCTCGTCGGAACCCTTGCGAATCGTCACGTCGATCGAACCGTCCGCATTCACCTGAATACTCCGCGACGCCCTGTGCGTATGCAGGCGTTGCGCAAAGACTTTGTGACCATCACCAGCACCGCTCAAGTCCATGTCCACCGTAATGTTCATGTTCTTCAGCGAAGCCATCACCTCCTCGATATGCTGACGCATGGAATCATCCGATGCACCAAACCAGGCGCCCTGTGGCCCTTCACCTGGCGTGAAACCGAATTTATTCCATCCGGAAACAACGAATGGAAAATCGTGATCACTGTCCAGCTTGATGGTGACCATCTGATCGGACGCATCTGCAAAAATCTCAGATGCAACAGCATCACCTTCCGACAATGCTTCCCCATCCGCATATTCGGTCACCGTCTCAGTACCGTTCTCGTCCACACGCGTCACCACGATCGGACCTTCACCCTCACGCGTCACTGTCACAGTCTCCCCATCGTCTGTGACAGTTGTCGAAACATTCACCTCACCATTGTCAATGCGAACCTCAACCTGCTTGCCAAGATGTTGCGGCAGGTATTTGCCCACAATACCGGCGATCTGCGGAAGATGGTCCAGATTCCCGGACTCGTTCACAACCCAGTTGCCCTCGTCATCCTTGAGTATGAAACTAAAAGTCGAATTGACCGACTCACGGAGAAAAGCATTGTCCACACTCTCATACGCCCAGACTGTGTCGCCGATCTCAGACCGATTCGCCAGTGTCGCAACCAGTGTCCGACGCTCGCCACCACGCATCACGGTGAACTTCATTCGCTTACCTGGACCCGAATCGCCAATCTCACTGACCAACACGCCAAGGTCCGATCCGATCGCACGATCGTTCACTTCGATAACCAGATCGTTCTGCTCAAAACCAGCAAGGTCAGCAGGACTGCCCTCAGCCACATTCAGAATCGAAATACCCTCAATACCGTCCGAGTCTTCACTCGTCATCGTCTGACCAAGCTGAACGCCCAACCAGCCACGATTCTCGCTCCCGGAGTCAGCCACAAACTCAACATTCGCCACACCATTCAGATCGACCGGCGTCCGATCGCCCGACTTCACTAAAAAACCACGGTGTTCACCCGCCGTACCAGCCTGACCGTCAGTATTGATGACAATCTTGCGCACCACAGAAGATTCACCAGGTGTACCGGCTGAGACAAACTTCATCGTATGCCCCGATCCAGCGTCTTCGACGACAATAACTTTCGCCTCAAGACGCACCTCACCGTCACCAGCAACATGACTGCTCACACGCTTCCTGATGCGACTGGAACCCTCGTCCGCCTGTACCGTCGCATTCAACAACCAGGACGTCGCAACCGCAACCGACAACGCAAATACCATGTACCTCATCGCTCATACTCCTTCAAAGTAAATCAACGCCGATCCATGTCCCTGCGACCGGGAAATCCTCGCGACCTGAAAATCCCGACGGTTCAAAAACCCAATCAGCCAATAGTCTCAACAACCCAATAAACCGACGACGCATAAATCGCATGCTTCCAGGAAACACCACTTCCATGGAGCGATACTTCTGAGGAACATCGCCTCACAATACGCTACGCAATCTAAAAATCGCCAGCCACCAAACGGTATTTCGGACGCGGACGACCCACCGCCCGAGTCCGATTCACCTCAATTAAAACCATATTTCCATCGTCACCCAGAACGCCGAGATACCCAGTGTCCCGACGCAGATCGATCGCAGCACCCTTATCACGCACCCGCCGATAAGCACTTTTCGGAGCGTCAGACCAGACCCGACCATCATCACTGAACCCATCAGCCAAATAACCATTCGTCAACCGCATCGACCCGCCCGAAGACGCACGACCAGAACCCCCAGCACCCTGTTCCATAAACACCGGGACGTTCGCAACCGGTTCATGCGGAACCCGGTCAGGATCAACCAGGCCAGGGTCAACCGGTACAGAACCAACCGGTACAGCCACAAGCGCCTGACTTCCCATATCCAGCGGTCCGATAAACGCCATCCATCCCAGACAGGCAGCCATCGCTGCAGGAGCACTCCACCAGAACGCCTGAGGAAGACGACCCATAACACGATGCCTCAAAGCGCGTTTGCGCGGCTTTGAACGCGACAAACGCGACAACACGCGATCCACCTCAAGCGCCACGTCGGCAGACGGTTCGCCAATCTCATCACCGAGAACCTCTACGCATATCCCGTCGATGCACTCCGAACATTCGAGCATCTGACGATATTCGGGCATCCGTATCAACGCCCGGGAAAGCTCCAGATCCTCGTCCAGCGTCAGCTCGCCATCGAGCTTCCGATTGATCAACAATTCGATCCGTTCGCCCTGATCGTTCATCACAAAACTCCAACCCCAATCACCACAAAATCTTACAACCCTGCTTCCCTGAATCAGCTTCCACGAATCAGCTTCCCTTAGTCAGCTACTCTGATTCAGCTACCTTAAACTCGTCCTTCAAGTGCCTCACGCAGCAACCGCCTCGCCCGCACCAGCCGCGTCTCGACCGTATCCACCGGCATGCCCATGACGTCCGATATCTGCTGATAGCTCCAACCCTGCATATGGCGCAACACCAGTGGCTCGCGATAAAGCGTCGGAAGCGATCGAATCGCACCAAGTACGGCAGCCCGCTGCTCAGATCGCTCCAGATCCTCGCCATCCTGCCCGGACGGTCCATCTCCGATCGCGTCCGATAATACCGCCCCGGATATCTTCTTCCGACGCGTATCACTCCGACCTGCGTCCACGGCAGCATTACGCGCCATCCGATACAACCACGACCGCCACCGCGAGGGATCCCGCAATCGTTTCGCCTGATCCCACACATTGATCCAGACCTGCTGTGACACGTCGTCGACCCGATCTCTATCGCCGAGGACCGCATATATCACAGCCCGGACCCAACATGCGTGACGACCCACGAACTCCTCGAACGCGTACCGGTCGCCCTCCGCGATGGCTTCGACTACCGGCAGCTCCGCATCGAACGAACTATCCCCGTCTGTATTGCTCGCCAACGCCATCGTCACCTCAGTCACAAATCACCTTGGTTCCAACTCAATAGACGCCCCACGGACCCCCATCCTCTCAAATCCTCTCCATTTTGTGACTATTTTTCTCAAAATCGACAACATCTGACGTCCGCCATCTACGACCGATCATCTCGCTGCGCTGGTCACGAGGCAATAACAGGCCTATGATCCCGAATATAGGGTACATAACAGCCTCAAAAAACGCCTTTTCCGGCCCAAAAAGGACATCGCACCGTGACTCACACTGTGACACCCACAACCGACACGTTACGCACCGTTGCTCATCGTGAGAGTCTCAAGGAGACCATCGAGTCCATTGTCATCGCGTTCATACTCGCGTTTGTTTTTCGGACCTTCATCGTCGAAGCCTTCGTCATCCCCACGGGGTCGATGGCGCCTACGCTTTTCGGGAAGCATGGGTCGGTCATCTGCGAATTTTGCGGCTGGGAGAATTCCTATGGGTTGACTGACACGTCTCTGAACAGGCGTCCCACCCACGGACCCAGGAGCGTCATCTTCTGTCAGAACTGCGACCATGAGAATACAAATCTCGACATCTCCGATGGCGACCGCAACCAGCGTATCGCCGGAAATGCTGAATCCGGCGACCGGATTCTGGTCTTCAAGTGGCCTCTGGATTTCGGGATCAACGTGCTGGAACCTGAACGATGGGACGTCACGGTGTTCAAGAACCCGGCGCAGGCTGATGAGAATTTCATCAAGCGTCTTATCGGGCGTCCTGGTGAGATCATTGAGGTCATTGACGGTGACGTTTACGCCATGTCGGTCACGGACGCCTCCGATCAGACCATCGAAAACCTCGAACAGCGTAGAGCGCAGAAATTCAGGAATCGTACCCAGCGGGGCAGCGGAGGCGTTATGGCCCACAATCTCCGCCAGCCTCCCTCACGTGATACGCTTGAAGACCTGGCAGACAAGCTCAAAATCTGTCGAAAAACGCATGACGCACAAGACGTCCTCTGGAACCTCGTTTACGACCACGACTACCCCCCCGTCGAAGTCGAGCAGGGGCAACCGCGCTGGAAAGCCGTGGGCAATCAGACCCCGCATCAGTGGTCAACCGTCAACCGCCGGCTGACGTTTCATGGTGTGGGTGCCCCGAAGCAGGCCACCGTCACTTATTCGGGTAAAGAGATCACTGACCACAATGTTTACAACACCGGTTTCCCGGTCGAGGGTCGCATCCCCGTCTCCGACATTCGCTTTGAGTCTGTTTTGCTTTACCATGAGGGGGACGGTTTTCTCGCGATTACGCTGTCCAAGCGTGACGACAACTTCACTGTGCGTATCGCCTCCGACGGACACATCAAACTCACGCGTACCAATATTCGGTCAAATACGAGCGACGTGCTGTCTGAAATTGTCATCCCGCCACTCGAACGCGGCGTACCGATCGTTGTCGCATTTCAGAATGTTGACTATCGCGTATCCCTTGAGATCAACGGTGAGGAAGTTCTCGCGACGACGCCCAGGCAGTACCAGCCGGATATCCGTGCATTACGCAATATGCAATCCATCCCTCGGACGCGTTTTCCGTCCATCACCGCCGGCGGGATTGACCTTGAGCTTTGGCATGTCAAGCTCCTCCGCGACGGATATTATACCGACCCGACTTTCAAGCGATCCTCGATCTCCGCGTGGGCGTATGCTGGCTGGGGTACCACGAGCAATCCTATCATGCTGCGCGACGGTGAATATTTTATGCTGGGCGACAACAGCCCCGCCAGTAAGGATTCGCGGTTGTGGGACGTAGCGGGTGCGCATCTTCAGGACCGTGGTGAGGAATTTCAGCTCGGATCGGTCCCGGAAGACCAGATCATCGGGAAAGCGTTTTTCGTGTATTGGCCCAGTGGTTTGCGTCCGACGTGGTTGCCCATTGCGAAGGTGAACGAGTTCGGCGTCATCCCGAATGTAGGCAGGATGCGCTGGATTCG
>JAJRYY010000212.1 GCA_024275565.1 Planctomycetota bacterium | reverse complement strand
GTTCTTGTGTACAATTCGAAATCGCTATGGGACAGGGGGTGTTGTGCGCACGCAACGCCACAATCAGCCATCCCCACCTGACTGAAGGAACCATCCCCCAGACAAACAACCCAATAACGTCTCATGAAATATGCGGGCTAGCGAATCGCATTGAAGTAATCGAGATCAATGTGTGGGGTCAGGTAGTCGTCTCGCGCCGGTTCGTCATGACAGAGATCGGTGGACAGGTACTTCTTATTTGAATCCGGCAATACGGTGACGACGGTGGCGTCTGGTCCGAGTTGTTCGACGAGCTGCATCGCTCCGACGACGTTCGCCCCTGAAGAAATGCCGACGGCCAGGCCGATCGTACGACAGAGTGCCTGTGCCATGAGAATGGCATCCCCGTCCCAGACGTCGATGATGTTGTCCAAGGCGCTGAGATCCACGATGGGGGGAATGAAATCGTCGGAAATCCCCTGAATGCGGTGCTTTCCAACCTTATGCCCGATCCGAAGCGTTGGTGAGTTTGCCGGTTCCAGAGGGTGTATATGCACCGAACGGTTGTCGCGTCTCAGGAATCGCCCCACCCCCATCACGGTCCCTCCAGTGCCCACGCCAGCCACAAAAGCATCTGGGGTATGGCCAAACCTTTCAAGCTGGGATTCAATTTCCGGACCGGTACTGTTCATGTGGGCTTCAAGGTTGGAGGCGTGGGCGAACTGCCTCGGGAGGAATACATGATCGTGCCCGGCTGCGTATGCCTCAGCCCGATCGAGCGCTCCAAGGAAGCCCCCCTCCTCGCTGGTGACAAGGATCACTTCAGCTCCAAAGGTTCTGATCAGCTGGATGCGTTCCTGACTCATCCAGTCCGGGATGTAGATCCGCACGGGATGTCCCAGGGCACGTCCGACGCCTGAGAAGGAAATTCCGGTGTTCCCGCTGGATGCCTCGACGATGGTGTCTCCGGGATGCAGTCGACCTGATTCGTATCCACAATGGATCATGTGAATCGCCATCCGGTCCTTGATGCTCCCTGTCATGTTCATGGCTTCGTATTTGGCGTAGATCCGACGTGGGTGCCCATCCCATCGATATCGAATCTCAAGCATTGGTGTATTTCCAACGAGCGCAGACATGGCCGCGACGCGTCCACTGCCGTCTGCGTGCCCCGTGCCAGTCGACGTTACGTCAACCATACTGAAACTCCCTGGTGATTTTCCAATACCTCCGACATGCCTCCATTTTCCGCCCCCTGCTGCACTTTTATCGATCATACAGGGCGGCATCGTATATCCCCATTATGCTGGAAACAAGCAATCGACACCTCCGGAGATCATGAAATATGGAGCATCTCCTGGTCGGACGTCCCTGCCGAGAATCCCCCCTTGAAAAACCTTGGCTCTGCGGGTTGATTTCGCCGAAGTAACGACGGTATCATGGCCTCGCCCGAGTGGATCGGGTCGGATTCGCCCGGCGTGTCGGATCGCGTTATAAACCTGATGTTTTGTCACAGCTAACATGGCGGGTACGGTCGTGTCTGTTGTGGAGCGGTTGCTCTGGTGCCCGCTCCCTCACGGTCACGACTCGGAAAAGAAGCTACCCGTGCTTTCAGGCGTGGCGATGCACCGGGTGAATACGTCTTGCGTCCGTGGGAAAGGTCTTACGCCCGGACGAAAGTATCTTGTGCCATGGCGAAAACGTCTTACGCACTGGTGAAAACGTCTTACACACTGGTGAAAACGTCTTACGCACTGGTGAAAACGTCTTGCAACCGTGTGAAAACGTCTTATCGAGCGGACGGAAGCGTCTTGTGCCCGTGTGAAAAGCGTCTTTCGACCGGGTGGACCGGGTGGAACGTCGTCCGGCCTGTATGGAACATACACTCAGAACCTGACACCTTACCTAACCTTTGGAGCTTGCGATGAGCGTTCAAACCGCACCTGACACCGAAACCATGACTGGCGCTCAGCACATCGAGACTGTCGAGACCTACGCCGCCCACAATTATCACCCGCTTCCCGTTGTGGTCGCCAAAGCAGAGGGGGTCTGGGTCGAGGATGCGGATGGCAAGCGCTATATGGACATGCTGGCTGCCTATTCTGCGGTGAATTTTGGTCACTGCCATGAGGAAATCATCGAGGTTGCGAGGCAGCAGCTTGGCAAGGTGACCTTGACGTCGCGGGCGTTTCACAATGACCAGCTTGGTCCGTTCGCCCGTGAACTTGCGGACCTGTGCGGGATGGAAGCGATCCTCCCGATGAACACGGGGGCTGAGGGTGTTGAGACGGCGATCAAGACCGCCCGTAAGTGGGGATATACGAAGAAGGGTGTCGCGGCTGGGAAGGCGAAAATCATCTGCTGCGAGGATAATTTCCATGGTCGAACGACGACGATCGTGAGCTTCAGCAACGACGAGCAGTGTCGGGATGGATTCGGACCTTTCACGCCGGGCTTTGAGCTGGTGAAATATGGGGATATTGACGCGTTGCGGAACGCCATCGACGAGAATACCGTCGCATTCCTCGTGGAACCGATTCAGGGTGAAGCAGGGATCATCGTTCCTCCGGAAGGGTATCTGCAGCAGGTTCGCGAGGTTTGCACAGAGAAGAACATTCTGTTTATTGCGGATGAGATTCAGTCCGGACTTGGACGGACGGGTTATACGTTTGCGTGCGACCATGACGGTGTGAAGCCGGATGTTTACATTCTTGGCAAGGCGCTCGGTGCGGGTGTTGTCCCGCTGTCTGCGATTGCGACCTCGCGCGACATTATGAGTGTGTTCACACCCGGCGACCATGGGAGTACGTTCGGCGGGAATCCGCTTGCGTGTGCGGTGGGTCGCAAGGTTGTGGAGCTGCTCAAGACGAAGAAGTATCAGGACCATGCCCGCGAGATGGGCGCGTATCTCTTCGAGAAACTCCGCGCGATCGACAATGATGGGATCAAGGAGATTCGCGGTCGCGGGTTGTGGGTTGGCATCGAGTTTCACCCGTCAGCGGGTAAGGCGATCGACTACTGCAAGAAGCTGATGGACGAGGGGATGCTGTGCAAGGATACGCATGAGCAGACGATGCGACTTGCTCCGCCACTCTGCATTACGAAGGATGAGCTGGACTGGGCGATCGAGCGACTCGTGAAGGTGCTGACCAGGTAATGGAACACAGCAGAACAGGATTGATGCATCAGACGCAATTTCGATCGCATGGAGCTATGCAATGAGCAGTCATCTTAAAGGGCGGTCCTTTCTCGCCATGTTCGATTTTTCCAGTGAGGAGATCGCAGCCACACTGAAGACCGCGCGTGAGATCAAGGAAAAACCGGGTGAGTTCAATACCGTGTTACAGGGTAAGACGCTGGCGATGATCTTTCAGAAGCCCTCGCTGCGGACGCGGGTCTCGTTTGAGACTGGTATGACGCAGCTTGGCGGTCATGCGATTTACCTTTCGCCGACGGATATAAGCCTCGGAAAACGTGAGACGACCGAGGACATCGCCATCGTTCTATCTCGATATGTTGATGTCATTATGGCACGCGTGTTCGGGCATGATATTGTGGTGGACCTTGCGAAGCATGCGACGGTTCCGGTGATCAACGGGCTGAGCGATTTTGAGCATCCGTGTCAGATCATGGCTGACTTTCAGACGATTATCGAACGTAAAGGGCGCCTGGATGGCCTGAAGTGCTGCTATATTGGGGATGGGAACAATGTCGCCCACTCGCTGATGTTCGGTGCTGCCCGTGTGGGGATGAATATGACGGTCATCACGCCGAAGGGATATGAACCGCTTGAGGCTGTGACGAAGCAGGCGTCCGATGTTGGGAGCAGTACGGGTTCGACGATTACGATTGCCAATGATCTGTCAGCCGTCGAGGGTGCGGATGTGCTTTATACGGACGTGTGGGCTTCGATGGGTCAGGAGGATGAGGCTGCTGAGCGTAAGCATGTTTTCGCCGCGTATCGGATTGATGCTGAAACGATGAAACGCGCGAAATCTGACGCTACGATCTTGCACTGTCTTCCGGCGCATTATGGTGACGAAATCGACTATGACACGTCGCGTCTGCCCAATTCTGCGATCTTCGATCAGGCAGAAAATCGGCTTCACGCTCAGAAGGCGTTGCTGGTTCATCTGGCTGGGTAATCTCTCGCAGGACAGGCCTGCATTCAACGCGACGCCGGTCTGTATCACGTTGTCGGAAAGGGTTCATTTATGTCGCTCATCGTCGTCGCGCTTGGTGGGAACGCGATCTCAAGACCAGACGAGGAGGGGAATGTCGAGCAGCAGTTCGCCAATTCCCGGGCGACGGCTGAGTCTCTTGCGGACCTGATCGACCAGGGGCATCAGCTCGTGATTACGCATGGGAATGGTCCGCAGATTGGGAATTTTCTG
>JAJRYY010000211.1 GCA_024275565.1 Planctomycetota bacterium | reverse complement strand
TCTAAGAGACTGATTTGGTATAGTCTGAACCAAGCCGGATCGCAAGTACACATCAGAGCCAACGACTGTTGGCAACATTGGAAAGGGAATAGGGCATGATCAGAAAGAACGCGTCAATGCTTGTCATGGCTGCGATTGCTGCCATCGTTGTGTGCAACACCAATCCGGCGTCGGCTGAGCTTGTGTTCAATTGGGTAACTGTGGGTGATCCCGGCAATGTCGCCGACAGCTTTGGTACTGGTTCGGTAGCTGACGAATATCGAATCGCCAGATATGAAGTGACCAACAACCAATACACGGCGTTTCTCAATGCCATCGCCGCAACGGACACCAACAACGTGTACGCCACCAATATGGGCTCCGATGCGCGAGGCGGGATCATCCGGAGCGGCTCTACAGGTTCTTTCAGCTACACCCTCAAGCCGAACATGGGAAACAAGCCCGTGAACTTTGTAACCTACTTCAACGCCATGCGATTCGTGAACTGGCTGCACAACGGTCAGCCGAGCGGTATGCAGGATGCGAGTACAACCGAAAATGGTGTGTACGCTATCAATGATGGTATATCCGAGACACGAGCGGTCGATGCACAGTATTTTCTCCCCACGCGGGACGAGTGGCACAAAGCCGCATACTATGATCCGCGCAATGAGGCCGACGGGGGACCGATAGGGGACGACCACCATTGGTTATTGCCGACGATGAGCGAATTCACACTGTCCATCGTGACCGCCGCCGCAAGTGGCAACGGCGACATCAGCAACCCCGGTGGAAACGTTGTGAATATCCTCAACGGTGCGGATTGGAACGCGTTGGATGGCAATGTCACCACCGTCGGATCGGCTGGTACACTGAGCAGGAGCTATTATGGCACGTTGGATCAAGGGGGCAACGTCCGTGAATGGAACGAGTCGTTGATCAACGATAACCACTACATACTCGGCGGCAGTTATAAAGGCTTTGAGGCAGATCTGTTTTCAGTAACGACTCTAGCCCATGCCCCATCGCTCATAATGCCCGACAACGGGTTCCGCATCGCAAGCCCCCTTCCACCGGAGGGCATCCCAACCGTATCGCAGTGGGGTCTGGCTGTAATGCTGCTGCTTCTGCTCACGGCTGGAACCATCATCATGAAACGAAGGGTTCCGCAGGCTGCGTAGACGATACCATCGGCTGACATACGATCGACCACCGGCTGATATGCGATCGCCACCGATTAGCAGGTGGCGATCGTGACGGGTACGTTGTAATCCGGTTCGCCGCTGGGTTCGTCGTAGACGCCGCTGGGGATCAGCTCATTCGCGATGGGCCAGAACGCGTGGACGTGTCCCGGCAGGACCCGATCGTCGAGGCGACACACGCCGCGTACGCTGCCGATCGATGAGGTCAGCAGGATCGCGGAACCATTGACCAATCGCCGGCTGACAGCATCAGCCGGGTGGATCAGTACCGCGTCCCTGGTGTCCGCCCCGGTGAAGGAGTCCTTCTTCACGCCGATGCGATGCTGGGAATTCCACTGTCCAAAACCACGCCGCGTGCTCAGGAGCAATTCACCCTCAGCCAGCTTCTTCTCCCTCGGTGTGACAAGATCGAACACCGCTCTGCCTTCCGGCATGGCGGGGAAATGATCCGCGAAGAGGAACGGGCCGCCCCACTGCATCTGATCGTGGGCATTTTTCAGCTTCGCGATCCCCCGATAATCCGGAATCGTCCGCTCCATCATCTCGCGGATTTGTTGTGTATTGTTGTAAGCAAACCCAGACAAATCCGCACCATCCTTCCCCGCTGATCCATCTCCGAGCAAACGCCCGGCGATCTCCCTGAGCGCCAGCCACGATTCGGGTAGATCAGGGTGCTGCAATTTCACCGTGCCCTTGAACGCTCGAATCGTGCGGTCGGTTGAAGTTGTGGTGTAAACGCTGTCCCACTCGTACCAGTTGCGGATCGGGATCACGAGCGATGCTTCGCCCGGTGGGATCATGGTCTCTCGGTTCATCATCACGTCGAAGCGGATTCGGTAGGGAACCTTCGATAGGATGCGTTCGACGCTCCGTGGGTCGGGCATGGTGTCGCGGAGGTTGCCGCCAAGGGCCATCAGAAGTCGCAAGTCGCCGCGATCGGCTGCTTCCAGCATTCGCCCGGTGGGTAGTCCTGATTCAACTGGCACTTCAGCGCCCCACCACATTGAAAACGTACGCGCAGATTCTGCGCTGATGCCCGCCCCGCCGGGGAAGACGTTTGGCGCGACGCCGCATTCGCCGGTTCCCTGTACGCCGGATTGACCTCGGAGCGGGGCGACGCCGCAGGCTGAGCGTCCGAACTGCCCCAGCGCGAGGGCGAGGTTTACCACACTTTTGATGTTGTCGGTTCCTGTCGCATGTTGTGTTAAGCCCATGCCCCAGACGAACATGGTGTTTTGAGATCGGGCAAGGAGCATGGCGACGCTGCGCATCGAACCCGCATCGACGCCGCTCATGCGCTCCAGGGATTCGAGCGATTGCGCTTTCAGGCCTTGCTTGAATTCATCAAACCCGCGGGTGCGATCGTCGATGAAGCTTCGGTGCTGGTCGGTGAGGAGGTTATCTTCGATGATGATTTTCAGGACGCCGTTGAAGAAGGCAGCGTCGCCGCCTGTGCGGACTTGTACGAAATCGTCGCAGATTTTCGAGCCGAATATCGAGCTTCTGACACTCGACGGAACCCAGTATCGCTCGAGGCCTGGTTCGCGGAATGCGTTGACGACGATGACGTGGGGTTTGCCGCCGCGCGTCCGCCGACCATGCTCGATGTATCGGACGGTGAGGGGTTGATTGTTGGGGAGATTCGTTCCGGCGAGGACCAGGACGTCGGCGTTTATGAAATCGCTGAGCGAGCCGGTGGATACGCCTGCTCCCAGCATCGCTTTCAGGGCTGAGACGCTGGCAGCGTGACACTGGCGGGCGCAGCTGTCGACATTGTTGGTCTGACCCACGACCCGGGCGAACTGCTGGAAGGCGTAATATTCCTCGTTGTTGACCGCTTTGCTGGTTGCGTAGTAGCCGGATGCGTCGCCGCGACACTCCTGAATCCATCTGGCTGACAGGTCGTATGCCTCTTCAAAGGTGATCTCTGCGTATCCAGATTCACCCTTTCGCCAGATGAGTGGTTTTGTGATTCTGCCCAGACGTTCGATGCGGTCGTTTCCGAGATTTGCTGTTTCGGTGGCGTTTGCGAATGCGTTTTCCGGTGCTGGTTTTCGGAGGACTTCCTCGATTTGTCCGAGGCGTACGAGGCAGAAGTGCGGCGTTCTGGGCATGACGTTGTCCCATAGGCCATCTGTCTGGACTGCACAGCCATTGCAGGGTCCGTTTAGCACCTGCCACATGCGATGCCACTGTCCGGCGTTTTCGCCGAGGACATTGAGCATTTCGAGCAGGTGACGGGGTTTTCCGTCTGCGAGGATGCCGAACGGTGCGTGTGTTCTGATCCAACTGGCTGGACTGAGAACATCCATGTTCTGCACTTTCCCTTCTGGTTCTGAGCGTTGCGGTGACAGGTGCGTCACCGGGTCATTGCGGTTGCTACTGTCGGTGTACTGATACACGCTGTTTCGAGGGTTGTACACAGTCGGTGGTGACGGATCGCCTGCCCGGCCGAACTCCGCGTATGCTGCTGCGACTGGTAGTCCGGCGATCAATATTGTCCGACAGGTTGACATCATGGGTCTGGTCCACATCGAATATTTCCTCCACTTTGTTGTTCCAGGTTTCATGGTTGTCTCGCAACCTCTGAGCAAAATATGTCCCCCTCTATCCTCCTCTACCCTATACAACGTGCCTGGTGATCTATTTTTTTTGGTGGTTCAAAAACCGCTCTGGCGCTATTGCATTGGCGATTTACAGTGTGACTTTTAGGTGTGGCGGTTTGGTATGGGTGTAAAAGGGGGTGCGTCAGGAGCGCGTTTCGGGCGGCTGCGATTATGGTGGAGGCAGGTCAACCTTTCGCCTTGGGGCGAAAGAACGACCTGCCCTACATGGGGCAAGGGTGGGGACGATCGCTTATCATCGGGTTCCCCACCTCTGAAGAGGTGTGCCACACGGTTTGTGAGGAAAGCCACGCGGCTTGAGGGGTGTGGCGCACGGCTTGAGGGGTGTGGCGCACGGCTTGAGGGGTGTGACGCACGGCTTGTGAGGAAAGCCATACGGCTTGGGGCGAAAGAACGACCTGATCTGCTATATGGATATGATGCGTGACCTGCTGGGATGGATATGATGCGTGCTGATTCGATTGTGGCTGGTATTCTTGTCGGGGGTAAGAGCCGGCGTATGGGTAGCGATAAGCAGTCGCTCCCGTGGGATGGATCGACGATGCTTGAGACGATCGTCAGCACCGTGATGCAGGTGACGCCTCGGGTTGTGCTGCTCGGTGGTTCGCAGAGGATTCCAGACGCTGCGCGGAATCTTCCCTGCCTTCCAGACACTTATGCTGATGCCGGACCTCTGGGGGGACTGGCTTCTCTTTTGCACTATGCACCCCATGCGTGGTCGATGCTGCTGTGTTGTGATATTCCCCGTGTTTCGGTCGCCACGCTGAGCGCGCTGCTGGATCAGCTACCACGGATTCAGGATCGCTCAGACGCTACGCAATGCGTTGTTTATGGGGATGGTTCACGGTTTGAGCCTACCTGCGCCCTGTATCACGCGCATTGTCTTCCGCAGATCGAACAATCCGTGGCAGCGAATTCGTACGGTTTGCATGCCCTCATACGCAACATCCCTCACTTGTGTGTGACGCCCTCAGAAGAGGTTTCTGCGAGCCTGCGAAACATCAATACACCTGAAGATTATCGAACGCAGAGCGGTTGAGGCGAATGGTCCGTGCAGCATGTCCTGCGAGAGGTCTGACGCACGGTTGTGTATTTGCTTGCATCGGGTGGCAGTCTGCGTCTATGATCGCGTGCATGATCGACCTGAAAAGAGACATTCGAGCGACGTCGTTAAGCGTGTCACTGATGTTGATCGCCCTCGTGGCTGCCAGTTCGCCTGGTTGCAAAAAGTTTGGCCTCGATAGCGTTACGCGTAAAACCAGCACCTCTCCCATGGTTTCGTTCGCCTCAGTGACTGACAGGAAGGCGGTGGGTGCTGAGATTTCCGGTCTCGAGATTGCACTGCGGGCTGGGACGATCAAGATCGTGGGTGATGAGGGGAGCGATCTGCAGATAAAGGCTGAGGTCAAGGTTCGCAAGTCGCGACTTGATGGCGGGATTACGCCCAGTCCGGGTTCATTTTCTGACCATGTGCGCGTTGACATGGTTGATGGAAAAATCCAGATATCCAGCGTTCATATGGATGCCGATGACGCAGATGACTGGCAGATCTACCTCGTTGTCCGCGTGCCGGCGCGACTCGCGACCACTGCCAAGATAGCGGCTGGCGTTCTTGCGGTGGAGGGGATGCAGTCGTCGCTGAATCTGAACAATGCGGCGGGTAAGATATCGATCAAATCCGACATCGTGGGCGCGGTCACTGCAATATCGGGTGCCAGCTCCATCGATGTGCTTGTGGGAGCAGTTACCGGTCCGGTCTCAGCCGAAGTGGGTGCCGGGAATGTTTCCCTTATCGTCACGAATGCTTCGCCGACCCATGATGTGCGACTGGTGTCTGGAACCGGAAATATAATCCTTGACATTCCTGATAATTCCCCGGGAACCTATTCAGTCAAGTCGGCTGTGGGCGTTGTTCGGGTTTCGGGACAGGGTGATTTGAAGGTCAAACGAAGCGCCGTCGGGAGTATGGTCGAGGGCGTTGTGGGCGAGGGTGGTCCTGTTTATAAGCTGCGAAATTCTGTCGGGAAAATCACCATACGCTAGTGCTTCATGATACAGTGCTTCATGATACTTAAAACGAGGGGTGCTGCTGGCGGATAAGTCGCCATTCGCACCCCTCGTTTATTATATCATCATGCTATTGTATGTTTTGTACTGCTGTATGTTCTGTACTGCCCTTCAACGTGCGATCTGCACTTAACTTGCGATCTGCCCTTAACTTGCGACTGTGGTGCGGGTTTCGCTTCGATCGCTCCGTGGCTGGCGGCGTGCTCCGTTCTTTGCACTTGGTCCCGAGCCATTTTTTGAGGCTGAACGATTCCTGGATGTGGATCGGTTTTTTGCGGTGGATCGCCCTTTTTCAGCAAAACGATTGTTGCTTGAGGAGCGGTTTTTTGATGCAGAACGGCTTCTGCTGCTGGAGCGGTTTTTATCGCCATTTCTGCGGGAATCACCATTTCTCTGGGACGATCTTCGCGGGCGGTCGCCACTATTGTCATCCGTTACTTTCGGAGCAACGTAGCCAGGAATATCGGCTGCCTGCTGCAATGGGGTACGGAGCATACGCTCGATGGCCCGGAGGCTGCCGCGTTCTTCACCGCTGACGAAGGACAATGCGGTTCCGGTTGCCCCAGCACGCCCGGTTCTTCCGATGCGATGGATGTATGTCTCCGGTTCGGTGGTGAGATCGTAGTTGATGACGTGAGAGATGTTGTTGATATCGAGTCCACGGGCTGCAATATCGGTGGCGACCAGTACATCAGTCTTACCGGATCGAAAGTGTTCGAGCGTTCGCGTGCGTACGTTCTGAGACTTGTTTCCGTGGATCGCTGCGGCTGTGACGCCTGCCCGCGTTAAGTGCTTGACGACCTTGTCGGCTCCGTGCTTGGTGCGTGTGAAGACCAGCGCCTTGGAGTATGGCGTGTGCTCAAGAACGCTGCAGAGCAGGGATGGTTTTTCAGGTTTTTCGACGCGATAAGCCCAGTGTTCAACGGTCTCAGCCGGTGAGGATACGCGTGCGACCTCAATGGAGGCTGGGTTCGTCAAAATCTGCTTTGAAAGCTCACGGATGGGCGGCGGGATGGTGGCTGAGAGGAGCAGCGTCTGCCTTCTTTGTGGGACCTGCTTCATGATCCGCTTGATGTCCGGGAGGAAGCCCATGTCGAGCATGTGGTCTGCTTCATCGAGAACGAGCACTTCAATCGCGTCGAGCTTGATTGTACCGTCCGACATGTGGTCCAGAAGACGCCCCGGTGTGGCGACGAGGATGTCCACGCCACTACGCAGGGTCCGAGTCTGCATATGCTTGCTGACGCCTCCGAATACGACCGCGTGCCTCAGTCCGGAACGCCTGCCATAAGTGAGGAAGCTGTTTGAAATCTGCTGTGCAAGTTCACGCGTGGGTGCAAGTACAAGGGCACTGATTCTTCGTGTGTCGGCTCGACCGTTGTTCTTGCGCTTCGGCAAGAGGTGAGAGCCCAGTCGCTGGAGGATCGGGAGTGCAAAAGCAGCCGTTTTTCCAGTTCCGGTCTGCGCACATGCAAGGATGTCGCGACCGTCCAGAATGAGCGGAATTGCCTCTGCCTGGATGGGTGTAGGGGTTGAGTAGCCAGCGGTACGAACCGCATCCAAAAGCGGCTTGTTCAGCCGCAGGTCTTCAAAATTCATAAATTAAGTTACTTTCTGATATATCTGTTTGTGGTTTCTACAGGCGGGATTACACCAAACGCCCAGGGCATCTACCAAAGCCATCCACCAAAAAGCCATCAATTGCCAAAGCTAAAACGCCAGGTCGTTCCTGACCAACACTGCCTGGCCGTCATCCTAAGCTGTCTCTGGCTGCTGATCGCTCTCTGACTGCGGTGCCCCAAAAACGTGGCTGAGCGTATACTATGGTAAGTACAATCTCCTGTCAACACTGACTCCTGTCAACACTGATATATCGCCCTGCTCAGTCCGATAATGAGCATTATCACAACCGATAACGAGCATTATGACAACGTATCGAGCATTATCACATCTTTGAGAGATCTTCGTCGTCGCCGGGTTTTGTCAGGAGGTACTGGTGTTTGTACTGCTCATTGGCGCTGCGGAAGCGCGTTGCACGCGTGAGGTCGTACGTGCGGAGCGTCTCGGCTGGGAGCGTTCTGCACTGGATGGATCCGAGTCGCGCGCTCTGTCGTTTTGATGCGTATTCCACGTTGATTTTCTGGATTTCGGCGTCCAATGTCTCGGCCAGTGTGTGATGTGTCTCGGATAGTGTGTGAGGGGTTCCCTGCGAATCAGCCGCGACGTACAAACGGTAGTATGGCTGATCGGACCATTGGGGTACGAGGACAGCCGACGAGGTGTCGAGCGTGACGGAGGTGCTGATATTGTCGAGGGCCTGGACGACCTGCCGCTCGGTGAGCTTCTCTCCGGTGATGGATGCGATGTGTGCGCCTTTATGGAGAAATTCGAGCAGCGGAGCTTCGTGGTGAAAACCCGTGACGCGTACGCAGTCGCAGATGTCGTAGCGGTACAGACCGGCTGCATTGGTCAGGAGGATGAAGTAATCCCTGCCAGCCTCAACTTCGTGGATGCGGAGCACGGCTGGATCGGGTTTGCCATATTCCTCAGCGGGTATGAATTCCAGAAACGTGTATGAGACGGCTGCCACGCCGGAGGACGTACCGTCGTGGATGGGGATCGAGACGCGTCCCTCAGTCGCGAGCAGTCCGATATCGCGGATGGGGATTTCGCCGAAATACTCCGGGTATTGTCGCAGATACAAACCCATCGTCCCGCCTGTCCAGTTCGCAAGGAAACAGAGGTTCCAGTAGTGCTTTGGCAGGAGGCGACCGTGCGTATTGCCCAGATTCCGGAGGCGTTTTGCAGCTTCCGGATCGGGCGAAAGCCTGCTCGCGAGCGCAGATCGGACATGCGCAGGGATGTCGAACCCGGAAGACAGCGTTCCGTCGTGGATGTCGCGGATGATTGATTCTGAGCAGGTGTCGCCGGTCCTCGCGAGCTGGAGAACGGTCGCGGGACTTGCGGTGACGAGCCATGAAACATTGGCGGGCATCGCAAGTCGCATGATGGTGTATCGACGGGCGGTGGTATCGGTGATGTACGCGGTGGGAAGCGGTGCGACGTAATATTTCTTCACAAGTCGCTTCTGCGTGGAGGCCATCAATCCCGTAATCGCTCCACAGGGTACACCACTGGGAGATCGCTCCTCGTCCATGGGCGAGGTGACCTGAACGATGGGTCGAAGGAATGCATCGGGGTGATCGCCAAGCGCTTTGATACCGAATGCATGCCACCCCGCGCGGAGATCGGTGAGGAATCGGTCGGTGATGGGGATGTACTTCGGTGTCGCGACGGTTCCACTGGTCATGGCGAACATGTGGACGCGCGTACCAGGCGCGAACATCGCACTGGTGTCGCCCTCTTTGACACGGTTGATGTAGGGTTCAAACTCGGCGTAGGAGGATATGGGGACGTTCCGTCTGAAATCAGCGTAGGTGCGGATGCTGTTGAAATGGTGGTCTCTGCCATAGTCGCTGCCGGCGTTCTGTCGGATGAGTGATAGCAGGAGTTTTTCCTGCGCGACATTCGCATGGACAGCATCTTTCTCGACCCGGGCGTATGCACGGCGGGCGTGGATTTTCAGCAGTGGCAGCAGGATTCGGTCTGAAAATGATTGCTTCATGGGTCAGCTTCGCGGCGACGTCATGTCAGCCGGTCGCGGAGGGATGGTGACGGGCTGAGAGATCAGTTCACGGGCCTTTTCGAGGGGTATATGCAGCCTGTTGGGGTCTGGTGCGTCTGCGAGCGAATCGAAGGTTTCTGCGTCATCCGTGTTGAACGGGCCAACCGCAAGACGCGTCAGCGAGGTCAGGCAGCCACCGGTATCAAGCTTCACGCCGATGTCACGAATCAACCCACGGATGTACGTCCCGCGACCGCACGCCACCGTGAAATCAACCTCAGGCCACGCGAAACTGTTCAGAACGATCCAGTAAATCCGGATGGTCTTGGGTCTTATCTTCGGAGCGTTTTCCATGCCGACGGTTTTGTAAGCAGGAACCCCGCCGAGCTTGATGGCTGACACGCGCGGTGGATATTGCTCGGTTTCTCCCTCGAAGGTTGCGAGCGCATCGCGAATGGCTTGCTCTGTGGGAATCTCCCTGACAGGAACATCGATGAGCTGACGATCGCTATCGTAAGACTCGCTGGTGACGTCAAGGCGAGCCGTCGTCCGATAGACCTTCGGGAGGTCCATGATCTGCTCGACAAGCTTGGTCGCCTTGCCCTGACAGACGAGCAGGACACCGTCTGCACCTGGGTCGAGTGTTCCTGCATGACCACTCTTTCGGACACCTGTGATGGATCGGATGCGGTAAACAGCCTTGGCAGAGGTGATCCCGGTCGGCTTGTTGAGGTTGAAAATACCGTCAATCTGAGGGGCGGGTGTTGTCATGCTGGGGGCCAGGTCTCACGGATACCGGGTCAGAAGTTTTGGGTGCAGATCCAGAAGTTGCAGTATCGGGCGGGACTGGTCGATGTCAAATATAAGAGGGATCCGCCCGCGGCGGTGAGGCTGTTCAGTCCGGGCCAATGTATCCCGGTATCAGCCGAGATCGCGTGTGCGACATGTTCGCTGGGTTGCGACACTGGTTTGTCGCATCTATACTCCCACCGTTGGTTTGTCTGGTACATTTGAGCGGTACAGGGTTACAAGGATGCCAATTTACGAATATCGCTGTCCGTCATGCGAACACAGGTTCGAGGAGCTTGTGCAGGGGTCTGCCGACAGGCGCGTACCATGCCCCTCCTGCAAAGCCAGGAAAACCGAGCGACTTCTGAGCGTGTTTTCTGCACATGGGTCGAGTGGGCCAGCGTTCTCGCCACTGCCCCCACAGGGATGTGGGCGATGCGGCGATCCGAATGGTCCCTGCGGAATGGATGGTTGATCTGCGTTGAAATCATCATCAAAACCATCAAACCCGTCGAATTCTTCAAGCTCACTCCCCCTTCCCCTCCGCATTTTCGGTGCTGGCGTATTGTCCTGGATTCTGCCGGGGCTTGGACACCTTTTCTGCGGCGATCGGACGCGTGGATGGGTGCTGATGCTGGCCGTCGGGCTGACGTTATGGGGCGGTGTTGCGATTGGTGGTGTGAGGCGTACGGTGGATCCGGGTAGCAAGAAACTGTGGTTTATGGCCCAGGTATGCTGCGGTGGATACACGTTGGGTGCTTATGGTTTGGGCGAGTGGAGTCGACGGGGACTTGTCGCATCGAAAATACCCGGGGCGGAATCCGCCGACCCCCGTAGTCCTGAATATGCCCGGATCGAGCACAAACTGCTGGCCACCAGTCGGTGGAAGGCCACGGAAGTCGCATGGGTCTATACGGGCGTGGCAGGACTGTTGAACATTCTGGTCATCCTCGACGCGATGGCGCGGGCAGAGTCAGCCGCGACGGGTCGCGACCCCAGAGGCGCTGGATCCGGAAAAACCGCTACGGCGGGGGCGACATAAATGTTGATCCTTGGACAGTTCATGGTCGAACCACTAACCCTCAGCGGTCCCCAGAAGATGCTGCTCATACTTCCGCTCTGCCTGGCCATCGCGATTGTCTACAAGGCAACACGCATCAAACACATGCGCGATCTGCCGTTGTCGGTGGGCGCGTTGTGGTTCACGATTGTAGCAGGGATGTATTCCGTGGGTCTTGGGCTTTGGGCGGTGCATTTTCTGAAGTAGGGTCCGATTCTGAAGTCGGGTCCGATATGAGGACCGTCGCACGGGCAACGCTCGATCATGCAAAACCGACCCACTCAGCGGACCCTGCAATGTTCGTGACAGTGACAATGTTCGCGAAAGTGACAGTGCTCGCGAAAGTGACAATCTGCATCCGGATTCCCGAAGCATGAGCGGCGAGAACCAATCCACCAGCGACATCTCGATAGAAACCGTCGGCGAGGTTGCAGACCACCTGGCTGAAGCACGCCAGCGGGCGAGGAACGTACTCACCGGCGAAACGCACCTGGGAAATGTGGACGACTGGCGGCAGGCGATCGTCTCTGCCCGCGATGGTGCGGTGTTCACACTTCTCATGTGGGTAGGACTGCGCGGATTCGGCGCGCAGGGCGATCTCGGTCCCCTGCTGCTCTCAGCCGGTCTTGGCATATCGCTGTATCGGGGAATCGCATCATCCATTGCGACGCGGGTGCGACTGCGTCATTACGAGGATGAACTGGCAAGGGAAACGCGTGAGATTCGTGACGAACCGGAGCAGGAACGGGAAGAAGTACGCGCCCTCTATGCAGCCAAAGGATTCCGCGAACCGCTACTGTCGCAGGTGACAGATGTCCTCTGTGCGGACGAAGACCGGTTGTTGAAATTGATGATGGAGGAGGAGCTTGGGCTGTTCATCCATCACATGAACCATCCGCTTCTTGTGGGGCTTTGGAACGCCCTCGGAGCAGGGATCGGTACCGTGATGCTCGTCATACCTCTGTGCGTCTGGCCGGGGGTGAGCGAGTGGGCGTGGATGCTGGTCGCCGGTGGCGTGGTATTGCTATGCTCCGCCGTGAATGCATATTTCACATATCGCCCCATCGCTCCGCTCGCCGCGGGGTGGTTGATGATGACTGCCGTCGCAACCGGGGCGACCTGGTTCGTATCGCAGTTGCTGTCGAACGGCGGAAGCCTGAGTATGATCGGTCCATAATGCACATGCACGCTGAACATTCGGAGCATGACCTGCTCACCCCGCAAACGCGATTCGTCCCCGCTCGCCGCGCATTAAACCCAGTGCTCCTTGACGCACCGGTCACCTCCGCAGACGGGACAAGAGCAAGCGTTTTTCTCGCACCATTTTCCGCGAAAATCGAGCAGAGGATGCCCCTCATCATCTCACTCGTCTCGGGAACCTTTCTTCTGGCAGCATTCATAGCCTCAAATACAAACGCACCAGCACCCCTCTTCAACCTCCTGACGATGTTCGCGTTCGTCATAGGCGCCATCCCTGCACTATCCAGCGTATGGAGTTCACTTCGCGACTATTCCATCGACATCGACGCACTCATGCTCATGGGCGCAGGATTGGCCGCCATCGTCGGAAGCCCCATGGAAGGAGCCATGCTCCTCTTCCTATTCGCCCTCTCAGGGACCATGGAAAAATTCGCCCTCGATCGCACACAGGCAGCCATCGTCAATCTCCACAATCTCGCTCCAAAAGAAGCAATCGTTCTACAGGAGAGCGGAGAGATGGAACGCGTCTCGCTACGCCGCGTGGAAGTCGGGATGCGCGTACTCGTTCGACCCAGCGACACCGTCCCGGTGGATGGGAAGGTCGTAGAGGGGCAGTCCTCAGTGGACGAGGCAGCCATCACCGGAGAATCCACACCAAAAGAAAAAATCGTCGGGGACGCTGTCTACGCAGGAACCGCCAATCAGAACGGTCGACTCGTCGTGGAAGTCGGAAAATCCCCTTCCGACACAACCCTGATGAAAATCCTCAACCTCGTGACCGAAGCACGAAACCAGCGGGCAAGCGTGCAGAGGCTGATCGACCGCATCGGACCGACCTACTCAACCTGCGTCATGATCGGGTCAGTCCTCGCCGGGGCAACCCTCCACTGGGGCGTAGGCCTGACCGTTCGCGAAGCAGTATACCGGGCGATCGCCCTGCTCATCGTCTGCAGCCCATGCGCACTGGTGATCGCAACACCGGTGGCCTACCTCTCCGCCATCGCAACCGCAGCACGACGCGGCGTACTCATCAAGGGCGGAGCCTACCTCGAAGTCATGTCCAAAGCGCGAACCGTCGTCTTCGACAAAACAGGAACCCTCACCACAGGAC